>RFNJ01000100.1 GCA_009927255.1 Pseudomonadota bacterium
AGGGGGGCTTGGGGCCCCCCTGTTTTCTATTGTTACTATGCGATCATGCACTGCTGCCTTGGTTAGATACGCAAGGACAGATGTTCTCTATTAAGCAGTTGCAGTTCCAGCTTGCGGAGGAAACTGCGGCCGTAGGCGCCGTCTTCCAGCTCTTGCCACAAGCAGGGCGGAAGGTCGTTTTCCAGCGACTTGCAGTTCCAAGCACAGCCCATGGCGATGGTGGCGACGGTGTCGGTATCACCACCCAGACTGATGCAACGAAGGAGCAAATCGTGGAGCGATGTTGCATCCTCGATGCACTGGAGTGCCGCCATCATGCAGTCCCAAGCTAGATTTTTGGGTGCTTGGATGGGGGTGGTATCGAGAAGACGTTCGTTGCCGAACTCTTGGGCTAGATAGTTGCGCGTGTCTCTTCGATCCATGCCCTTGCAAAGATAATTGGCGAGGGTTGCCACAACTTCGGCTGCCAAGACAGCATTGCCTTTGTGAGTAATGCTGGCTTGGGCTCGGGCCAAGCGGCGAATATCATCGATGCGTTGGTGGGGCACTCCAAGAATGGAAGCCGCCATGACCGCACCGGCGGATTCGCGCTTGGTTTCTTCAGAGAAGAGACCAGCGAAGTTGTTTCTGTAGCGGAGTCTTTCGCCTTTGCCCATGGTTGTCCACCGTTGAAGGTTGGTGAACATACCTTTGCCGTAGCCGCGAGGGTCGAGCTGGTAGGCTTCGACAAGGCGGGTCGCAACGTCTTCGCCGAACTGTCCTGGCGAGATGCTGGGAGTGTAGGCTTGGACCAACGTGATGGCGCGCTGGGTGTCGTCGGTGTAGCATCCGGCGGGCATGAAGGGGTACATTTTGTGCTGGATGTAGAGTGATTGGCGCTGCTTGAGAACGTCGTATGGTTCGGCAGGCTGGAACTCGAAGCCGGCGCCAGCGGCATCGCCGATGGCCATAGCCGTGAGCGGGCCCAGTGGGAAACGGTAGTGCATGGTGGTTCTCCTAGAAAAGTCCCGACTATGGGACGGTGGAGACTTGTGTATATACTTTTCGGTGGGGAAGTCAAGGGGGGATTAGCGGCAGAGGAGCTGGTGGGCTTTGTGCAGGGCTTGGGTGAGTTGGTGGATGTCTTCTTCGACCGTGTAGAGCGCGATGGAGGCGCGGAGGCAGGTTTGGTGGTGTTCGGGGGCTATTGGTAAATCGTTCATCAGCGGCATGGCGCAGTGGTGGCCGCTGCGGACGGCGACGCCTTGTTCGGACAGTAGTGTCGCGACGTCCGACGGGTGGGCGCCTTGCACGTTGAAGGCGGCGATGCCGGTGTTGGCGGGGCTGTATTGGGTGATGAAGGGGAGCTTGTTCAATTCTTGGGTGAGGAGTTTGGCCATCGCGTTTTCGTGTTCTTGGATGGTGGGCCAGCCGATGGTTTGGATGAATTTGATTGCTTCGGCGGCGGCAATGACTTCCGCAATCGCGGGCGTGCCGGCTTCGAACCGTGCGGGGCTGTTTGCGAAGGTGGTGCCGCTCCAGCTGACATTCTCAATCATATCGCCGCCGCCTTGGTAGGGGGGGAGGGTGTTGAGGAGTTCAGGCTTGGCAGCGAGGAGGCCGAGGCCGGTGGGGCCGTAGAGTTTATGGAGAGTACAAACATAAAAATCGGCGCCGAGTTGGTGCAGATTTTGCGGGGCGTGGACGGCGCCTTGGGAGCCATCGATCACCACCGTTGCGCCGTGTTTTTTGGCCAGCGGGATGATGGTTTCCAGTGGTGGCGCGTAGCCGGTAACGTTGGACTTTTGGGTGAGGCTAAGGAGGGTGGCGCCTTGCAAAATTTCTGCGAGGTTGGTGAGGTTGAGGGTGCCATTTTCGCCCAGCGGAATGATGCGGATGGTGAAGTCGATGGCGGTTTGCAGCAGTTGCCACGGCACAATGTTGGCGTGGTGTTCGAGTGCACTGAGCACCACCACGCTAGATTTTTTGAGGTGTTGTTTACCCCAAGTTTGGGCGATGAGGTTGAAGCCTTCCGTCGCATTGCGGGTGAAGATCAGGCCGCTAGTAGGAGTGTTGAAGAAGGTGGCCAATGTTTCGCGGGCTTCTTCGAAGGCTGCTGTTGTGACGGCACTGTTGTGGTAGAGGCCACGGTGGATGTTGGCGTAGGGGCCACTGAGGGTTTGGGTGAGGGCATCAATCACCACGTGCGGTTTTTGCGCGCTGGCGGCGCTGTCGAGGAAGGCGAGGCGTTGGCCGTTGGGCTTTTGGTTTAACGCGGGGAAGTGGGAAGACCAGTTATGCATGTGAAGTGCTTTTTATTTGTAACCCCGGGCTCAGGCTGGGCGCCCCGATTTTGTAAGAACAAAATCGGCCCAGCCATGCCCCGGGGTGACACCGAGTTAGATTTTTAGTTTGGTCGTTTTGATTACTCATCAGCGGGGGTTCCTTGGATGACTTTAAATGGCACAGGATTGTCGTTGAGCCATTCGCCTTGGAGGGTGCCGAAGTCGATTTTGGGTTCTTCCGGGGTGCCGTGGAGCCAATGGTGGAGGGTTTGGTTGAGCTGCTGGTGGAGGTGGGTGGGGAATTGCTGGATGAATTCATCGGCGTAGCCTTGCACCAAAAGGGCGCGGGCGGCTTGGGGATTGAGGCCGCGGGCTTGCAGGTAGAACAGTTGCAGGGGGTTCAATCCGCCGGTGGCGGCGCCGTGGGAGCACTTGACGTCGTCGGCGTAAATTTCCAGTTCGGGCTTGTGGCTGGTGCGGGCGGTATCGGAGAGCAGCAGGTTGTGGCAGTGCATGTAGGCGTTGGTTTTTTGCGCGGCTTGAGCAACATAAAACTTACCTTGGAAAATGGCGTGCGCGCTGCCGGTGAGCAGGTTGCGGTTGCGGATGTGGGTTTGGTTGTTTTCACCGGTGTGCGTGGTGGTGAGGGTGGTGTCGAGGGTTTGTTCAGCCGTGCCGAGTGTGAGGGCGGTGTGGTGGAAGTGGCAGGCTTCGGTGAGGGTGGTGTGGAGTTCGGTGCGGGCAAGGTTGCCGCCGGCTTGCAGGGTGTGGGTGTGGGCTTGGGCGTTGGGCTCAAGGTGCAGATGGGTGCGGCGGGTGAGCAGGCTTTGCGGCGGCAGCGTTTGGATGGTGCTGTGGGTGAGGTGGGCGTTTTTTGCCAGCGTGATGTGGGTGGTAAGGTGGTGCCAAGTATTGGTGCCGCTGGGGGCGATGTGGTGTTCCGTAACAGTGGCGTGGGTGTTTTCGGCGAGTGTGATGTGCAGGCGGTTGGCGCTGTTGTTGCCGCTGGCGAGGTGGAGGATGTGGAGGGGTTGCTGGAGGCTTTGGGTGATGGTGAGGGTGTGGGTTGGGGTGGGGAGGGTGTCGAGGGAGTCCCGTTCGGGTGAATGTTTTTCCGCATTTGTGGTGTGTGTAAGCGTTAGGCCGGTGGGGAGGCTGGTGGCTTGGGACAGCTGGGGGACGAGGGTGCCATTGTGGAAGACCAGTTGGGTGCCGTTGGTGACGGGCAGGCATTCTTCCAGCGCCATGAGGTTGGTGCAGGGGGGCGTGTTTTGGAGTAGCTGGATGGCGCGCGCGAGGGGGGTGAATTTCCAGGCTTCGAGCTTTTGGGTGGGGGCGGTGAACATGGAATTAGTGCAAGCCTTCGTAGCCGGATTTTTCAAGCTTTTGGGCTAACTCGGGGCCGCCGGATTTGGTGATTTGGCCGTTTTGTAGGACGTGGACGTGGGTGGGTTTGAGGTATTCCAACAACCGCTGGTAGTGGGTGATGACCACGAAGCCGCGCACAGGGCTGCGCAGGCGGTTGACGCCTTCGGCCACGGTTTTGAGAGCATCAATATCAAGGCCGCTGTCGGTTTCGTCCAAGATGGCAAGGGTGGGTTCGAGGAGGGCCATTTGCAGGACTTCGAAGCGTTTTTTCTCGCCGCCGCTAAAGCCGACGTTAACGTTGCGGGTGAGGAAGTCTTCGGCGATGTTCAGCTTGTGCATTTCGCTGCGGCAGGTTTTGAGGAATTCGAGCGCGTTGAGTTCTGGCAAGCCACGCGCGGTGCGGTGGGCGTTGACGGTGGTACGGAGGAATTGCGCGGTGTTGACGCCAGGGAGTTCCACCGGATATTGGAAGGCGAGAAACAGGCCGCTGCGCGCGCGTTCGTCGGCTTCCAGCTCCAGCAAGTTGGTGCCGTTCAGCGTGGCTTGGCCGTGGGTGATGGTGTAGCCATCGCGCCCCGCCAGCGCATAGCCCAGCGTGCTTTTGCCGGCGCCGTTGGGGCCCATGATGGCGTGGACTTCGCCCGCGTTGACCGCGAGGGTGAGGCCTTTCAGGATGGGTTTTTTGGCTTCTTCAACCGTAACATGGAGATTTTGGAGGTGGAGGAGGGGCATGGTTTTAACCTTGTCGTTGAGGGTATTGCGTAACTGGTTGAAATAGAATAGGGTGCGGCACACTGAAAGTGCCTTGAGACTCTTTAAAGGAGACTATCATGGACGGAACATCTGAGAAGGTATCGTTTGACGGCGAGCCGCCAGTGACGCTGGAAGAACTGGCGATTTTGGCGGAGTTGATTCGGGCTGATGTGTCAGCGTCGGATGAACTGGCCGAACCCAAGGCTTTGATGCCTGAGGGTGAATGAAGGACTTGCGCTTGGGCGCGGCCTCCCTTTAGGGGGAGGCTTTTTTTGTGGGGTTTTTGGTGGGGAGACATGGAGAGTTGGCGACACGGGTGGTGCCGGATAGCGGCAGGGGCCCGGCTTTTTGCATAGGGGCAAAAAGCCACCCAGCCAGCTTCCGGCACGGAAGGCCCACGGTTGGTGGTATTCAGGCTGGCGTTGGTGGTGTGGGTTGTTGTCATCCGACGGAGCCTTCGAGGCTGATGGCGAGGAGTTTTTGGGCTTCTACCGCAAATTCCATGGGGAGTTGTTGGAGGACTTCTTTGGCGAAGCCATTCACAATCATCGCCACCGCGTCTTCTTCCTTGAGGCCGCGTTGGGCGCAGTAGAAGAGTTGGTCTTCGGAGATTTTGCTGGTGGTGGCTTCGTGTTCAACAGTGCTGCTGGGGTTTTTCACCGTGATGTAGGGGACGGTGTGGGCGCCACAGCGGTTGCCGATGAGCAGGCTATCGCACTGGGTGTAGTTGCGGCTGCCGGTGGCTTTGGCGCTGATATCCACCAAGCCCCGATAGGTGTTGTCGCCGCTATCGGCACTAATCCCTTTGCTGATGATGATGCTGCGGGTGTTTTTGCCCCTGTGGAGCATTTTGGTGCCGGTATCGGCCTGTTGTTTGTGGCGGGTGAGGGCGACGGAATAGAACTCACCCACGCTGCCTTCGCCTTCGAGGATGCAGCTTGGGTATTTCCAGGTTATTGCGCTGCCGGTTTCCACTTGCGTCCAGCTCACCTTACTTTTTGCGCCACGACAGGCGGCGCGTTTGGTGACAAAATTGTAGATGCCGCCTTTGCCGTTTTCGTCACCGGGGAACCAGTTTTGCACGGTGCTGTATTTGATTTCGGCGCTTTCCATCGCAATAAGTTCCACCACCGCAGCGTGGAGCTGGTTTTCGTCGCGCTGGGGGGCGGTGCAGCCTTCCAAGTAACTTACATAGCTGCTGTCTTCCGCAATGATCAGGGTGCGTTCAAACTGGCCGGTGTTGCGTTCGTTGATGCGGAAGTAGGTGGAGAGTTCCATCGGGCAATGCACGCCTTTGGGGACGAACACGAAGGAGCCATCAGTGAACACCGCGCTGTTCAGCGCCGCAAAAAAGTTATCGGCCACCGGCACCACGCTGCCGAGATACTTTTGCACCAGTTCGGGGTGGGTATGGACGGCTTCGGAGATGGGGCAGAAAATCACGCCCGCCTTTTGCAGTTCGGCTTTAAAGGTGGTGGCAACGCTGACGCTATCGAACACGGCATCCACCGCGACTTTGCGTTGTTGGACGCCCGCCAAGATTTCTTGTTCGGCCAGTGGGATGCCGAGTTTTTGGTAGGTTTTGAGGATTTCGGGGTCGAGGTCTTCCAGCGTTTGCGGGCCGTCTTTCTGGCTTTTGGGCGCGGAGTAGTAGGAGATGGCTTGGTAGTCAATTTCTGGAAAGTGCGGCTTTTGCCAATGCGGCATCGGCATTTTTTGCCATTGGCGGAAGGCTTTGAGGCGCCATTCCAGCAGCCATGTGGGTTCGTTCTTGCGGGCACTGATCGCGTGGATGGTTTGTTCATTCAGCCCCGGCGGTAGAGTTTCCGCCGCCACATTGCTGCTGAAGCCGTATTTGTAGGTATGGCCGAGTTCGGCGAGGGTTTCGAGCGTGGCGTTTTCAACCGGCATAGGGTTGATTTGGCACAAAATGGCTGGTGTGAAAACCCTAAATTGGGTAGGGTTACTGCATTATATAAGGAGGCGAGTGATGGGGTTTATGTTGCATCCGCAGCTTGAGGCGGACACGATTTGGGTGGGGGATTTGCGGGTTTGCCGCGTGCTGCTGCTGAATGACAGCCGCTATGTGTGGGCGGTTTTGGTGCCGATGCGCACGGGGTGCCGTGACCTAACCGATGTGCCGGAGCTGGACTTTGCGCCGATGATGGAAGAAGTGAAGCAAGTCCATGATTTTATTAAAAATATGATGAAGCCGGACAAGATGAATGTGGGGGCGATTGGTAACATGGTGCCGCAGCTGCATATTCATGTTTTGGCGCGGTTTAAGGATGATCCGGCATGGCCCAAGCCGGTGTGGGGGCATAGTGCGGCGGTTCCTTATGCTGACAATGGGGCGGAGATGGTGGGGAAGCTGAGGAAAATGTTGGTTTGATTAGAAAAGAGAGGGATGCCCCCTCTCTCCTAAGTGCTTGCAATATTGATGATAATTTTAGTTTAGGTACTGCATTTCTCTATATCTTCTCTAACTTTTGCACCGAAGTAGCAAAGCCACAGAGAGCTAAACCAAAGCATTAAATACATTGAGGCATTGCCGATGACGTTAACGCTTTGCGACGTGGTTTGGGCTGTGTTCCATCCATCCAAGTACATGTTGAAAAACAAGGAGGCGGAGCACGTGGCAGTTCCCATAGTTCCAGCGCCACTGAAGAGTGACCAAATGAGGATAACTCGCCAGTTGGATGGCTGAGCTTTAAGCGATTCCGCATTGGCCCAAAGCAATGGGATAAAAAAGAGTAGTCCCCATGCCAAAGTATGGCACCAAAACCAACTGCTTTTGAGGGCGTGGAAGATGTCATTTGTCATGACGGGGAAGGTATCTTGCTGCACGATGTAAAGTGTTGATTGGCCAACGAATATCATGGTGAGAATAACCGCGACCCAAAAGTTGCGTTTGACTTCGTTCATGATGATGACTCCGTGAGAGAGTTATGAGGAGAAGGATTGAGGTATTTCTAGGAAAATTTAATATACTACATACAAAAAACTTTACAACCATTTAAATGCTTGACGGATAGAAAGTATTCTTTTAGAAGCTCGGGTGTCCTTAGGGTTCAGGGCAACGGGTGTTTCCACACAGGGTGGTTATGGCCGGAAATGAGCCATTAGTGAAAGTTATTGATGATGAATGCTTCAAGAGTTTTGGCCAAAAGCCATGTCATGCAAGCGGTGAGCAAAGACAAACAAGGCAAGGGTAGCGCTCGTGCGTTGCGTAATGCGGGCATGGTGCCGGCGGTGATTTATGCCCCGGGTGAAGCCGCGATGAGCGTGGCCGTCAATGCTAAAGATTTGGCAAAATGCTTGCAAATTGGACGCTTTTTTACCAGCACCCAAGAATTGGCTTTGCCCAAGGGTGCGATGAAGGTACTGGCGCGGGATATTCAGCGCCACCCGCTGACCGATATGCCGATTCACGTTGATTTTATGAAGTATAACGCCGCCAGCAAGGTGCACGTGAACGTGACCGTGGTGATTACCGGCGAGAAGACCAGCCCGGGCATGAAGGAAGGTGGGGTTATCCAGTTGATTGAGAGCACGATTGAGGTGGTGTGCCGCGCGGATAGTATTCCGCAGGAAATTGTGGTGGATATTAGCAAGCTGGGGATTGGGGATTCGATCCACTTGAGCGAAATTACCTTGCCTGCTGGCGTGAAGAGTGCGGTGGTTGACCGTGACTTGACGATTGTGAGTGTGGTGAGCACCCGCACCAGCGCAACCGCTGAAGACGAAGCAGCC
>RFNJ01000098.1 GCA_009927255.1 Pseudomonadota bacterium
CCGACATTCTTTCTCCAGTGGTTGTCGTTCCCGCAGCCCCTGTGCCAGCGAGCAATGCCAACCAAGGCTTGGCTCGCCAGAGCTCCCATTCTTTGGGGAGCGTCGGCGGCCAAGCCAGTGGTGAAGAGCGCGTGCCCATGACGCGGATTCGCAAAACCATCGCCACGCGGCTGAAGCAGGCGCAGAACACCGCGGCGATGCTGACGACCTATAACGAGATTGATTTAAGCCGCGTGAATGCCTTGCGCGCGCAGTTTAAGGAAGCTTTTGAGAAAAAGCATGGCGTCAAGCTTGGCTATATGGGCTTTTTTACTGCGGCGGTGGTGCAGGCGTTGCGCGAATTCCCTGCGCTGAATGCCGAAATTGATGGCGAGGAGATTGTTTATAAGCATCACCACGATATTGGCGTGGCGGTGAGCAGCGAGCGCGGGCTGGTGGTGCCGGTTTTACGCAGCGCGGGCAGCAAAACGCTGGCGCAGATTGAGGGCGAAATTGCAGACTTTGGCAAGCGCGCCAAAACCGGCGGATTGCGGCCCGATGAACTGGCGGGGGGAACGTTTAGCATCACCAACGGCGGGGTGTTTGGCAGCCTGATGAGCATGCCGATTTTGAATTTTCCGCAGGTGGGGATTTTGGGAATGCACGCGATTAAAGAGCGGCCGGTGGTGGTGGATGGCCAAATTGTGATTCGGCCGATGATGTATGTGGCCTTAACCTACGACCACCGGATTGTGGATGGCCGCGAAGCCGTGGGCTTTTTGGTGCGGGTGAAGGAGTGCCTTGAGGAGCCAAGCCGGTTGGTGTTGGGGGTTTAGCCGATGGTGATTACGAGCTTATTGGCCGGATTTTTGGGCTTGTGGCTGCTGGGCCAGAGCGTGCTGGTGATGCTGATGCGGCGGCAGCTGCGGGTGGCGATTGGCAACGGTGCGGGTAAACAGCCACTGCTGGAGCGGGCGATGCGGGCGCAGGCCAACACTGCTGAATATGCGCCGCTGCTGCTGATTTTGCTGGGGCTGGCGGAAATGCAAACTGGTGCCATGCTGCTGCTGGCGATGCTGGCGGGGATTATTGCGGCGGGGCGGGTTTTTCATGCGATTGCGCTGTTGTGGACCGAGCCGCGGGATATCAAACTGGGGCTGAATTTTCGGGTGGCGGGGATGGCGTGCACGTGGACGGGGCTTGGTATTTTGGCGGGGTGGGCGTTGGTGGTTGGGTTGGTATAAAATGAACCGCCGCCCGGGTGGGCGGCGGGGAATGGGTTGTCTTAGCCGTTTAGTTAGCGACTTCAACCATGACGTAGGCAAATACTTCGGCCTGCCATTTCTCTTGCTCGTTGCCGAGATTATCGAAGAGTTCTTTCAGCTTGGCCGCAATGGTCATCGCTTGAGTAATGGTGAGGTTTTCCAGCCATTGGCTCACGTAGCACACATCTCCGCCACTGACGATTTTTTCAACGACTGGTGCGTTAAGAGTAACAATAGATGAAGGGAATGCTTGCAGCACTCCGGCAAGAAAAACAGTGAATGTTGCAGTGATGATGTCTTCATCTGGAATAATGTACTCACCGTGAATGAAATCGAACTTAACTTTGATGAGGAAATCCTTCGGCTCATTGAGGTTACGGTCGGGAGAGAGGGACATAGGATGACTCCATGGTGAAGCGCACCGCTGCGGGGAAAGGCTTGATGATGGTGCGTGGGCGGACTATAGGATGGGGGTTTGCTAAATGTCAATAAAAGTATGCAAAGTATGAAAAACCAACGGGCAGCCGATGGCTGCCTGTTGGGGGATTGCCCAAGGTGTTTAGCTGCCGCTGGGCTGCATATCCTCATCATTAGCATCATCAGGGTAGCCACCACTGTTGGAGTAGGCTTCAGTGATGGCATCCATTGCCGCTGGGTGGCTTTCCAGCGGGGGGGACGGTTGCTGAGTGGGAGTCCGCTTAGCGGCGTCTGCTGCCGAGATGCGGACGGGCAGTTTTTCGGTTTCGGTGGGCATGGTGCCTCCGGTGAAGGGGTTGCGGTTGGTAGCAGGCTACCATTTGTATTGTATAATATTTTTGGGTTTGGGTGGCAAGGTGTGGTTTTTGGGGTGCGGGGGAAGACGGAGATTCTTATCTCCAAAAACCGCAAGGGGCCGACGGGTGTGGTGAACTTGATGTTCCACCCTGAGACGACGACGTTTCATAATTTTGCGAAGCAGAGTTATGGGGAGGAGCGGTTGGCCGGGTGACCGGATTTCCCTAGATAACCTTGCACAAAAAGGAGGCCCCGTGGGGCCTCCTTCGTCTTGCTGTGGTTACTTCTTGGACACCTTTGTCCACCCCTCCTCCGACCACACCCGCAGATAGAGGAATACCTTGCGAGTATCATCCAACACTGGGAGTGCTGGAGGAGAGTCATTCGGAGTAGGGTAGTAAAAGTCCTCCGTTTCTTCCCGGTAATGCCAGCGCAGCTGGGCATGGCCACGCTGCGTCTGGAGCCGAATGCGAGCAAAAGTTTCGCTCGCCATCAACTTTTGGATGTTGCCAGCAAAGAACGGCCCATTCAGAACCTGCTCTTCGCAGTAGCCGAGCTTCCAGAGTTTGGGCTTAGCCTTGGCAAAAGCCTTAGAAAGCCACTGCTCCAAAGCCGCAGCTTCTTTCTCTATCGCACGAAGTTGTTTTTTGTGCATTGCGCACACTCCAATGGTTGTAGATACGGCATGTAGAAATCTGTATGTATACTATTATTTTAATAAAAATCAACCCCCTTGCTAAATAAATGAAGTATAAACAAAAAAGCCCTCCAATCGAAGGGCCCTTCGCGCAGCAAACCAAGGCTTGGCTCGCCGGAGCTCGTAGAGCGCAGGCGGCCAAGCCGAGTTATGGATTTAGAAATCCATCCCCCCCATGCCCCCACCCATGCCCGCAGGCGCGGCAGGCTTGGGCTCGGGCAGGTCGGTAATCATCACCTCGGTGGTGACCATCAGCCCGGCCACGCTGGCGGCGTTTTGCAGGGCGCAGCGCACCACTTTGGCGGGGTCAATAATCCCAACCTTGAACATATCGTCCACGTACTCGCCCGTTGCGGCGTTGTAGCCAAAGCTGCCCTTGGCGTCCTTCACCTTGCCGGCCACCACCGCGCCGTCTTCACCGGCGTTGCTGGCAATCGTGCGCAGCGGGGCTTCCAGCGCACGGCGGATAATCTCCACCCCGGTCTTCTGGTCGGCATTGTGGGTCTTCACATTTTCCAGCGCCTTCAGGCAACAAATCAGCGCGGTGCCACCACCGGCCACCACACCTTCTTCCACCGCCGCACGGGTAGCAGCAAGAGCGTCATCAATGCGGTCTTTGCGCTCTTTCACTTCCACCTCAGTTGCGCCGCCCACCTTAATCACTGCCACCCCGCCAGCCAACTTGGCCAAGCGCTCTTGTAGTTTTTCGCGGTCATAATCGCTGGTAGTTTCTTCAATTTGCGCGCGGATTTGCACGCAGCGGGCGTCCACATCCTTTTTGCTGCCAGAACCATCCACAATGGTGGTGTGGTCCTTGGTAATGGTCACGTTACCCGCCTTGCCAAGGTGGTCATCTTGCACGTTTTCCAGCGTCATGCCGGTTTCTTCGCTGATGACCACGCCACCGGTGAGGATGGCAATATCCTCCAGCATCGCCTTGCGTCGGTCGCCAAAGCCGGGGGCTTTCACCGCCGCCACTTTCAGGCCGCCGCGCAGCTTGTTCACCACCAGCGTGGCCAGCGCTTGGCCGTCCACGTCTTCGGCAATAATCAGCAGTTCGCGGCCTGCGCGGGCAATCGGTTCCAGCACCGGCAGCAGTTGCTCAAGGTTGCTGATTTTGCGGTCGGTGATGAGAATCACCGCGTCCTTCATTTCCACCTGCATTTTGTCGGCGTTGGTGATGAAGTAGGGCGAAAGGTAGCCGCGGTCAAACTGCATGCCCTTCACGGTATCGAGCGTGGTTTCCAAACCCTTGGCTTCTTCCACGGTAATCACGCCTTCTTGGCCCACTACGTCCATCGCCTTGGCAATGTAGTCGCCCACGGTGCTGTCGCCGTTGGCCGAAATGGTGGCCACTTGGGCAATATCACCCTTGCCGTTAATCTTCTTGCTCTGCTTTTTCAGCTCTTCCACCACGGCAGAAACCGCAGCGTCAATCCCGCGCTTCAAGTCCATCGGGTTGGCACCGGCCGCAACCATTTTGCCGCCTTCCAGCACAATCGCTTGGGCCAGCACAGTGGCGGTGGTGGTGCCGTCGCCGGCCACATCTACGGTTTTGCTCGCCACTTCGCGCACCATTTGCGCGCCCATGTTTTCAAACTTGTCGGCCAACGTAATTTCCTTGGCCACGGTCACGCCGTCTTTGGTGATGCGCGGCGCGCCAAAGCTCTTGTCAATCACCACGTTGCGGCCTTTTGGCCCCAGCGTTGCCTTCACCGCATTGGCCAGCACGTTTACGCCGTTCAGCATCTTCACGCGGGCTTCATTCCCAAATCTTAAATCCTTCGCCATGTTGTATATCTCCTTTTCTGTTTCCTAATACCTAAAACCTAATGCCTAACACCTATTTATTTACTTCATCACCGCAATCACATCATCCTCTTTCACAATCAACAGCTCTTCGCCGTCAATCTTAATATCCGTTGCGGCCCACTTGCCAAACAGCACTTTGTCGCCCACCGCCACTTCCATTTTCAGGCGCTTTTCGCCGTCTTCATCCCACTTGCCGGGGCCAACCGCCAGCACGGTGCCTTGCTGCGGCTTTTCCTTGGCGTTGTCGGGGATGATAATGCCGCTTTTGGTTTTTTCCTCGGCTTCCAACCGCTTCACCACCAGCCGATCGGCCAGCGGCTTAATCTTTTTCGCCACATCACTCATAAATCTATCTCCTTGTTATCATTGATAACTTAAGGGAATATTCCGCTTTAGCACTCCCCCAAGCGGAGTGATTATTAGCACTCTCACAGGTTCATTGCAAGTAAAAAATGATATCGCGCCAGCGATGTCACCCCAGCGCAGGCTGGGGTCCATCTTCCCCAAGCCTATTAACGCCCTCCTTGTATTTCCCTTAATAAATTCTATATATATCATTGGACATCAGCCGCATCTTCACGTTCCGTCCAAAACGGCCCGTTAAAGTAAAACGGGTAAGATGCGCCATTTTGCTTGGAGGGCAAGATGAATCGAAACGAACCCCCTGGGTTAATCATGGCTGCGGTGATGATGACCGCAATCGTGATTGCCTTCGGGCTGTACTTGGTAGTTAACCTATGGGTGATAGCATGGGCATTCCTATGCACCCCGGGGGCGGGAATACTCGTGGCGGTGATCCCTGGGATCATAAGCCTGCTCATGGGGTGGGCTTTCATTTACGAACCCCTTAGGTGGTGGAAATAACCTCCCACCCCCGCAGCCGCAAGGCCGCGGGGGTGAACTTATTCAATCACCCAATTTTTCTTATCTAACTTCGTCAAATTCTTATATCCCGTCGCCGTCACCACCACCACATCCTCAATCCGGCAGCCGCCTGGCCCACCTTTCACGCCGTTCAGCGTGGTGGTGGAAGGATAATACAACCCCGGTTCCACACTCGTCACACTGCCCACGCGTAGCACCGCATCGGCGCCACCCATCCCTGCGCCCATGTCATGCACCTCTAGCCCCACCGCATGCCCCAACCCATGGAAAAACCCCTGCGGCCGCCCCTTGCTATCAGCCCCCGCCGGAAACCCCGCCCGCTCAAAAAACCGCCCCACCGCACGGTGAATCTCCGCCCCATTCACCCCCGGCTTGATTAACCCCAGCGCCAGCTTCTGCGCCTCCAGCACCGTACCGTAAACCATCCGCTGCCAGTCGGTGGGCTTGCCCTTCACCACCGTGCGGGTCAGGTCGCCGCAGTAGCCGTTGCGGTGGGTGGGGAAGCTATCAATCACAATCAACTCATGCGGGCGCAGCGGTCCATGCCCGCCGTGCGGCATCGCGCCATAAACCCCGCAACCCACAATCGGCCCACCGTTAAACCCCATGCACCCTTGGCGCAGCAAAAAGGCGTTCATCTCCTGCCCCAGCGCCTCGCTGGTCAGCACGCTGCCTTGCCAGCGCAGGCGCTTATCCTTGCCAATTTTGCAAGCGCGTAAAATTCCAAAGGCATGCTCCATCCCCTGCTCATTGGCCCGCTGCGCCGCCGCCAGCTTCTTAATTTCATCGGCGGTTTTAATGCTCCGCGCGGCAAAAAACGAACCCTCCACCACCCGCAACGGCACACCTGCTTCCACCAACTTCACATAAAACCCCGCCGGAAAATCCCGCGGCACCTCCACCACCTCCGCCGCCTTATCCTTCGCCAGCAGCCATGTCACCACATTCACCATATTAAACGGCTGGCCTGCTTTCTTCAACGCGGCCCGAATCTCCGGCCACCCCACAATAAAGTCCGCCCGCGCAAACGCCATATATTCCGCCACATCGCGCTCACTCACCGGCAAATGCACACGGCCTTTGCTATCACAAAACCATAAAGCCGGGTCACTCGCACGGATACCCGTGGCATAAAACCAATCCGCCCCATTGCCATACATCAACCGTGCGGTTTTGGGTGTGGTGCTTTTTGCAGGTGTCTTGGTCATCGCGCTTTTCTTTCTTAACACCCTAACATCCTAACACCTAAAACCCTATCTCATCCACACCTGCGCCACCCATTCTTTCTCGCTATGTTGCCACGCCATGCGCAGCCCTTTGGCGCCATAAGCCGCCGCAATTAATGGCGCTTGCCCAACCGTAAAGCCGCTTAAAATCAGCGCACTGCCAGCCTTTTTATCCAAACACGCCACCAAGCCATCGCATAAATCCAGCAGCGGCTGCAGTAAAATATTGGCAAAAACCAGCGGATAAATGTCCTGCGGAGGAACCTCTCCCAACCGGCTCTCAATCAACCCTGAAACCCCATTCAATGCCGCATTCTCGGCACAAATCTCCACACTCGGCGGATCATTATCAATGCACACAAACGGCACAACATCGCGCTTGGCAGCGGCAATCGCCAGCAGCCCGCTGCCCGCACCAAAATCCAACCCGCGTTCAAACGTTAACCCTTGCGCCACCAACCACTCATAGCCCAACAAACATCCGGTAGTGGTGGCATGCTCGCCACTGCCAAAGGCACGGTTGGGTGCTACCGCCAGGCCGCACAAACCCGCCGGAATCTCCTCATCATTGCGTGTAATATAAAATCCACCAATCCGCAGCGGCGGAAAATTCGCCCGCGTTAGCGCCACATAATCCACGCTCTCATCCACCGCCACAAAAGCCAGCTTCTGCCCCACCAAAGCCACCAACTCCGCCCGCAATGCATCAGGCACAAACCACGTATAAACATACGCCGCCTCATCGCTAGGGTGCTCCCCCACATCCAAACACACCCCTGCCAACTGCTCGGTCATCGCCAAATAGCCATCCGCCAAATTGCGCGGGCCTGCGTGCGTTGCTTGGTAAATCATTTGCTATCTTTCCTTACCCAATCACCGTTAAATTCGCCAAACTCGCCAACAGCTTTTTCGTCCCCGCTTGTTTAAACGCTACCACCACTTTCAGCTCCGCCCCCGTGCCTTCCAGCGCCTCCACGCGGCCATTGCCAAATTTGGCATGATGCACCCGCATCCCCACTTTCAACCCCGCTTCCTCGCGCTCAAAGTCACTCTCTTGCGAATAACTATTATCCACATCTCCCCGCCCCACCTGCTTGGCCGCGCTATGTAAAAACGGCTCGCGCGCGCCTTTCCACTGTGGCTGGCGGTCCATGCGGCTGCCTGCTTGCGGGCGCCCGCCCATCGCA
>RFNJ01000113.1 GCA_009927255.1 Pseudomonadota bacterium
ATATACATCCTTGCCGCAGTGGTCTTGTTTCAAAGGCCGCAAGGTACCGAAACTTTTCACTGTGGTTGCCCGCTATTGGGCTGCTCTAGATCCCCACGACGGGGAAGGAGAGACTACCATGAAGACCACCTCAATGACCCATGCGTTCATGATCGACAACGACCTCGGCCACGACACCGGCGCCGCCTCTGTGATCTCGATGACCGACCTCGCCGGCTCCGCCGCCGACTCCGGCCTCGCCGACCACAGCCACGCCCCGGGCGTCGGCCTCTGATCCTTCGGCTCGATCGGCGCCCCGCGAGCAGCAAGGGGCATCAACTCTAACCAACTGCTCAGAACCCCGCCAGCCAACTGGCGGGGTTTCTTCATTACCTCTCCTTAAACGCGCAATGCAAACCAACCCTTGGCTCGCCGGAGCCCGTAGGGCGCAGGCGGCCAAGGCGGCCTAAACCTCCACCACCTGCACCACCACACTCGGCTGCTTCCCCCGCTCATGCTTAAAGTGCCGGCGCAGCGTCTGGCTCATCACCTCCGCCGCCCGCACGCGGTCATCAATCTGCCCGCTGGGGAATACCGCCTCCAGCGCCTGCGTGGTCTTGGCAACCGCACCTTTCATAATGTCGGCCTGCAGCACTTCGTCCAGCAGCCCGCGGGTGGAAAGGCTCACCTCGCTCACCCACTCGCCACTGCGCGCGTTCACCGCCAGCGCAGCAACCACCAAGCCATCATAACCAATCCGCTTGCGCTCCTTCAACACCAACGGGTCATTCTCCAAAATATTCAACCCATCAATATAGTTAAACCCATGCGGATAACTATGCTGGCTCACATGCGGCTTAAACGGCGCCTTCAGGGTGGTATCCCCCTCCTCTTTCGGCGCCTCCGCCAGCACCAGCTTGTGCCCGGCCTTCAGCCGCAGCGGGATATGCCCCAAGCTCTGCGCCAAGTCCGCATGCGCCCGCAGGTGATAAGGCTCACCATGCACCGGAATCACATACTTCGGCTTCAAGTGCCCATACATCCGAATAACTTCAGGCCGCCCGGGATGCCCCGAAACGTGCACCGCACGGTCGTTCAGCTCACTAATCACCTTCACGCCAAGATTGGAAAGGCCATTAATCACATTCAGCACCGCGCGCTCATTCCCAGGAATCATCCGGCTGCTCAAAATCACCGTATCCCCCTGCCGCAGCTTCAGCCCGCGCACATCAGCACCTTGGCTCAGGCGGGTCAGGCTGCTGCCCCCCTCGCCCTGCGTCCCACTGGCAAACACAAACACCTTCTCGGCAGGCAAACCCGCCGCTTCTTCGGCATCCACCACCCAGTTGTTCAGCTCCTTGGGCCAGTAGTCCAGCTGCTTGGCATGGCCAATAAATTTATTGATGGTCCGCCCCAAAAAGCACACTTTCCGCCCATGCGCCGCAGCAACCTTGGCCACCGCAAAGGTGCGGCCAAAGTGGCTGGCAAAGGCGGCAAAAAACACCCGCCCCTTGGCCTCGGTCACCAGCTTGGTCAAATGCTCCAGCACCGGCGCCTCACTACCACTTTCCTTATCATTCAAGCAGTTGGTGCTATCCCCAAACACCGCCAACACACCCTCGGCACCAATCTCGGCAAACCGCTTTTCATCGGTCACCTGCCCAAAGGGGGGCTGATCATCAAACTTATAGTCCCCCGTATGCACAATCCGCCCATACGGCGTCTCAATGCTCAGCGCAAAGCTCTCCGGCACACTGTGGCTCACCGGCACATATTCCACCTTAAAGCAGCCAGCCTCGTATTTTTCCCGAATGGTGGTGGTCACCAACTGCCCCTTTTTGGGCTGAATCCCCAGCTCGCGCAATTTATCCTGCACCACCAACGTCGCCAGCGGGCTGGCATGCACCGGCGCACCGGCAAAATCATCCCACAAATAGCCAACGGCCCCAATATGGTCTTCATGGGCATGGGTAATAAAAATCGCCTTAATCTGCTTGGCATGCTCACGCAAAAAGCGCGTATCGGGCACAATCACATCCACGCCCGGCGCCTGCTCATCGGGGAACGAAACCCCCGCATCCACCACAATCAAATCACCATTGCACTCATAAACCATCATGTTGGTGCCAATAATACCCACACCGCCCAACGGCATCGCCGCCAGCTGTTTCACTTTACTCATTCGTCACGTTTCCTTTTCAATTCATCTCAAAGCAGGCCATGAACTCGGTGTCACCCCGGGGCGCGGCTGGGCCAAAATTGCCACTTTGCAATTTTGGGGTGCCCAGCCCGAGCCCGGGGTTACCATTTCATCAATTCAAAACCAACTTTCATCCCCCGCCCGAACCTTACATTCTCGGGCACGCAGGGGTTGCGTCACGGCACCTATCATTCAGGCGTTGGGGAAAAAACTATCGCGTCTCGATAATCTCCCCGCTGGCAACCACGTGCACCGTGCCGTCGTCACCCACCAGTTCAAGTTGCCCGCCTTGGTTCAGGCCGCGGGCAAGGCCGGTAAGCTCGTCAATCTCGTTGTTATGGCTTGGTTTTCTCCATCGCACCCGTTGGCCGATAGTCACACAAGCGGCGGCATAGTTGTCATGGAACATCTGCCAGCCTTGCTCTCTATATAATTGAATATCCGCAAAAATACAACCCCCCACCACCCGCGCCAATTCCTCCGGCGCCACTTTAGCCCCCAAAAACCCAAGCCTACGGCCACCTTCAAGCACCAAACTCTCCCCTTCCGGCGCCACAATATTCACCCCAACCCCCACCAAAGCATATCGCCCAAGCCCCACATCCTCGCGATTCTCACACAAAATCCCACAAACCTTATCCCCACCAATCAAAACATCATTCGGCCACTTCAATCTTATTTCCCGCCCTTTCATCCTCGAATCCTCGAATCCTCGAACCCTCGAATCCTCGAACCCTTTCACCTTCCGCAAAGCCCGATAAACCGCCCAAGCCACCACCAAAGCCCCCTGCTCCCCAAGCCCGCCAGGAACAACATACGTCACCGCCAACCCATACGGCGCCTCCAAAGCTCGCCACCGCCGCCCCTGCCGCCCCCGCCCGGCGGTCTGCCGCAAAGCCATCACCGCCTGAACATCCTCCCCGCGCGAAAAAACCTCAGCCGCCGCCTCCATCGTGCTCCCCACCTCCTCCAAAACCAGTATTTTCATAAAAGCCACCCTACCCCACCCACCCTGTCAGTTCAAAACTTTTGTCACCCCCCATAAACCTCCAAATTAAAACGAATACTTGGGAGAAAAAGCCATGACCGAGCCAACCAAACCCCCTCGTCCCAAACTCACCAGCACCCCCAAAATGGCCGAAGTAGCAGCAGAACGTAAAGCAACTGGCGAAATCCCACCCGCAGCATCCCCCTCCACCACAAACACCAAACCCCCCGCCAACCTGCGCGGAACAGAGCTTTCCTTCGGCCACATCGTCAGTATCTCTCCCGAAGAACCCCTCGACCCCACCGTCCCAAGACCAAAACAATCCCGCGGCCCCGACACCGAACAATTCGTCTTCCTCGGCCCCGACCCCGAAAGTCCCAAAAACGCCCTCCTCGTCCGCCTCAGCTACTACCCCAACGATGAACTGGCTAGCCTATCCCTCGGTGCGATTGAAAAAGGTACAAGGGCTGAAATTAATACCTCTGATCAAATTGCAGTAACTCATCAAGCAGCTACAGTTGTTCTCATAGACCAACTCCCCCCATCTCCCCAACTAATAAACTATACTGCAAATCCTGAAGGCGACAACGCATACAATAACGATTCAAACCATTATAAAAACCAAAAGCTACAACAAACCGAACAACTCAAAACCCTTGGTCTTAGCCCATCTGGCAACGCCGGCGCCGCCGTCATCACCCACCAAATTCGCTCTGTTCCACTTGAGCATCTACTAGGTTACCAATTCAACACCGCCGAACAAGACCAACCACCCACCTACGAACAATGCGTTCTATCCCCCGAAGAACTCAAAGCAGTCGCCGCATCACTCCTCGCCCTCCAACAACAGGCACACACCCAAACAATATCCAAAGCCGACAAGTCCCGCAGCAGTAGCATCCAACCTCGCACACCACTCATCCCAAGGGCCGCACAAAATATTAAAGATCACTTGGTAGAACTAAAAAAACAACAACTCGCCACCCTCACCGCTCTCGAAGCAGAAATCCCAAAAGACCCAACAAAAGCAACACCATCCCCAGGCCAAGACCCCCAAAAAGAACGATAAAAAAGCAGCGGGGGATAAAAATCCCCCGCCACCAAAGCCGCAATCAGTCACGTCTTCGGCCCGCGTTACCTCAACACCGCCCGCACAGTCTCGCCATACCCATGGCTCCCCTGCGCAAACCTAAGCATGCTGTAAATAACCCGAGCCTCATGCTCATGATACAGATCTGGCAACACCGCCTGCACCTTACTAAAAGTTAGCTCATCCGGCATCCGCCGCCGCACCAACCGTTTGGTCTCACTCGATCCCTTTAATGCTAACCACTTCTCAGCCTTCTCAGTTGTCAACCAAAGGCCAAAAAAGCTACAGCAATGGATGTTGTTACCAAACCGATCTCGTGAACCCATCTTCACCGAGAATTGCCCCCCACGAATCGGGAACAAAGTATCAAGGTAGTCACCATAGCTCATCACAGAAGAAATGCCCGGAAGCTCTTCTTCCATCTCCCGCCATAGTTGTTCTTCATCGTGCTGAACCATATCTTCACACATCGTATCCAGCCATCCAAAGTCCATAAACCCACCCCCCGTCACGCCAATGGTATTGGTGCGGCCATCACTCACCAGCGCAGTACGTTCCTGCGCCAGCAAGTTATAGCCAAGCCCACTCGGGTTATCATTGCAGCGAAAAATCTCCATCGCCACAAGCCCAACCCCATTCGCAAAGCGGATGCCATCATTCAAAGCCATGATAGTTCTCCAAGATTAGCCCCCCGCAGGGAGCATGAAGTTGCAAGGTATTGCATAGTCCAGTCGAGAGGTTCCGTATGTATACTAATAAACCATCCCCGTCAATATCCACGGCCAAATCCCCAAAACCACCACCCCCGCCACCGCAAAGCCTAGCACCAGCAACAAGCCAAAATCCTCCACCACCGGCTTGGCCCCCGCTTCGGGCAATTCAAAAAACATCACTTTCACCAACCACAGGCAATAAAACAACGCAATCACACTCGCCACCACCCCCACCAAGGCTAACGCCGGATACCCCGCCCCCACCACCGCCGCCAACACCCCAAACTTCGCCATAAACCCTGCCAG
>RFNJ01000015.1 GCA_009927255.1 Pseudomonadota bacterium
GGCTGCAAAGTCTCCAGCGCCTCCACAAAGGTCATCGGGTGCCACAGTTTATTCAACACCACCGTGCGCAAGTCGCGCCCCTCTTTCACTTTAATCGTCACGCAGCCAGTGTGCAGCAGGGCCTGCAATAAATTCTGCCGCAGCTGCCACTCCTCCAACTGCACGCTGCCAATCCCCTCGGTGCGTAATTGGAACAACCCCACCCGCAGCAACAACCGATGCGTCGTCACCGCAATCTCATTGGTCTTGAAAGGCAAAGCATAAACCAGCAAAACCATCAGCCCCAGCCCCAAAAAGATACCCCACCACAAGCTCAAACCCACCAACAACACCCCACCCAGCAACCACGGCCAACCAAACAACGGGTGCAGTTTAGCGGTATAAATAATCGTCTCCTCCGGCGCCAGCAAACGCTGCAAATGCGGCACCGGCTGTAAAGGGGGCAACGGCGCGCGCATGGCGGTTATCCCGCGTAACTCACCTCCTTCTTCTCCTGCCGCCGCTTGGCCTCAATGCTCAGCGTGGCAATCGGCCGCGCCAGCAAGCGGCCAATCCCAATCGGGTCGCCGGTCTCTTGGCAAAACCCAAATTCACCATCGCGAATCCGGTCCAGCGCCTCATCAATCTTGTTAATCAACTTGCGCGCGCGGTCGCGGTTGCGCAGTTCCAGCGTCTGCTCATATTCCAGCGTCGCCTGGTCGGTCAAATCTGCCTCAATCGTGCTGTTTTCCTTCAGGTCATGCATGGTGGAAAGGTTCCCCGCCTCCAAATCCCGCCGCCACACTAGCAGCAAGTCACGGAAATACGCCAACTGCTTGGTGTTCATATATTCCTCTTTTTCGGTGGGGATGTACTTATCCGGATACCCCCGCACCTTCACCGGTTTGTCAGTCAGCGGAATCAGCGAGTCAATCTTCAGCTTGGCCATCAGCAGGGCGCCTTTCATCCATAGGTGGGTTAAAATTGCGCCGCAGTATAGCCAAAACCCAGCAAACCAACAATCTAAAAGTGTCACCGTAGCTCATTGTGTCATTATTGCTGCCTCTCGGTGTCACCCCGGGGCATGGCTGGGCCGATTTTTTTCTATCAAAAAATCGGGGC
>RFNJ01000168.1 GCA_009927255.1 Pseudomonadota bacterium
ATGGCCCACACGGTCATAGGCCGCGCGCTTTTGGCCATCTTTCAGCACATCATAGGCTTCATTAATTTCCTTAAATTTGGCCTCTGCCGCCTTGTCCCCGGGGTTGCGGTCGGGGTGATACGCCATCGCCTTCTTCCGATACGCCGTCTTCAGCGCCGCCTCATCCGCGCCCTTGGCCACCCCCAAAATCTCATAATAATCCCGCGCCATTATAATCCTCTTTAGCACTTTAATAATCCGAGTGCTATAGCTTCGTCAACCCACCCCTTGCAGATTGCACAAGCGCTCCCCATATAAGTGGGCATAGTTCAAGAGAAGGAGAAAAGCAGATGAACCCAAAGTTAAAAGCAATTATCGCCGAATATCTTCCTAAGTTTAAAGAAGAAGGTGGCTATCGTAGCCAGTTGGTTGCTGCCGGTGGTCAAGCGCCTACAGCGCTACTGGTAGAAATTATGAATGCAATAGATATATGTAAAGCCAGCGGTCTAGAGCCATGTGTTTATGGGGATTATCATGCATGGGAAGACTCAGCAGTATTCCCAGGGTGCGAAGACGAATGGCACCGAGACGGCGTACCACTTCCCTCCGGTGAAGATCAACTAAAGGGCCATATTGGCCTATGTCAAGGTTGGATAAGTCACCAGATTGAAACTGCTCGCACAGAAGCTATGCGTGAAAACGATGCTCGCGACGTTGCTCTTTACTGCCATGAAGAACCAGACCCAAGAGACAGAATTGAAGCCCTTTATGCCGAAAGTATGGAAGCCGCAGCTGCAACAGATGGACCACGTGGTGATGAATTGGCCGCAGAGGCAGAGTATCGGCGTGCACGAGACTTGAAGGAGTTGAAAAGAGGCAACGATATGGGTGATCCAGAATATGATCCTCTCCGTGATGCCGAAGAGCGGCTCCGTGCAACAGTGGGCGATGATGCAGCCGAGGTAGTCATTAACCCAGAACGAGATATGTAGCTTACAGCATCATCCTATTTATGCTGTTAGGTTAATAAAGAATACCTAATAAGGCCAACTCCGCAACTCCGCATCACTCATCGCATCATAAGCTGGTACGGTTTTGCAATCTTCAGGCCGCCGCATATAGTTGCCACAAACTGCCCCCCCGCCGCGCGCATAGGCCCGCTCCACCTGTTGCCGATACTGCTGCAACCGCTGCAAATAAGCCTCATAATCCCCCCGGTGCGGCGATTCAATCTGCCCACCCGGCCCACTGTAACCATTGTTGGTGCTCCCACCACCCCGCGTCACATTAAACCCATAACTCCCCCGCCCACTGGTGCGCACACTCACCCGCCGCTCCCCGCCATTGCCACTATTACTCGCAACAGTACGTGTCACCACCCGCTCAACCGGCCGTTCCACATACCGCGTCACATACTCCACGCGGGGAGAGTAATACGAAGGCGCATAATAGCCCCCATAGGACCCAAATTCGCCCGCCCAACCGAGACTCGGCACGGTCAATAAAACCAATAAAGCCAATCCCCACATCTTCATACCCGTCCGTATACATCTAAACCCAACCCCAATCAACCCCCCTACCTCCGGCCCCCCTAAAAAAGTGACCGGACGTCAGTCCGGTCACCCCAGCGAAGGCTGGGGTCCATCTTCACCCCCCCTAAGAAGCCTTCTTCTTACTCACATCCGTATAGTCCGCATCCACACTCCCATCCTCATTCGCCTCACCGGCCGATGCCCCCTCCGCCTTCGCCTGCGCCTCATACATCGCCTTGCCCAGCTCCATGCTCGCCTCACCCAGCGCATCGGTCTTGGCCTTCAGGTCGTCGGCGCTGGCGTCTTTGTCTTCCAGCAGCTTTTTCAAGTCGGCCATCGCCTCCTCAATCTTGCCCTTCACCTCGCCACTCACCTTGTCGCCATGCTCTTTCAGCGCTTTTTCGGTGCTATGGATCAGGCTCTCCGCATGGTTGCGCGCATCCACGCTGTCGCGCTTGGCCTTGTCGGCTTCGGCATTGGCTTCAGCTTCCTTAATCATCCGCTCAATGTCCTTGTCGCTCAGGCCACCATCGCTCTTAATCACCACGTTGGCGCTCTTGTTGGTGCCCTTGTCCTTGGCGCTCACGTTCACAATGCCGTTGGCGTCAATATCAAACGTCACCTCAATCTGCGGCACACCACGCGGGGCAGGGGGGATGCCTTCCAAATTAAACTGCCCCAGCAACTTGTTATCCCCCGCCATCTTGCGCTCACCTTGGTAAACGCTAATGGTCACCGCGGGCTGATTATCCGCCGCCGTGCTAAACACTTGGCTCTTTTTGGTGGGGATGGTCGTGTTACGGTCAATCAGCGGCGTAAACACCCCACCCAAGGTCTCAATCCCCAGCGTCAACGGCGTCACATCCAGCAGCAACACATCCTTCACATCACCCTTCAAAATCCCACCCTGAATCGCCGCCCCAATCGCCACAACTTCATCCGGATTCACCCCCTTGTGCGGGTCTTTGCCAAAGAATTTCTTCACCACCTCCTGCACCTTGGGCATCCGCGTCATCCCACCCACCAGCACCACTTCATCCACATCGCTGGCCTTCACTCCGGCGTCTTTCAGCGCCTGCTTGCAAGGCTCAAGGGTCTTATCAATCAAGTCACCAACAAGGCTCTCCAGCTTGGCCCGCGTCAGCGTCACCTGCAGGTGCTTCGGCCCGCTGGCGTCGGCGGTAATAAACGGCATGTTAATTTCAATGCTGGCGGTGGATGAAAGCTCTTTCTTCGCCTTCTCCGCCTCATCCTTCAGCCGCTGCAACGCCAACTTGTCCTTGGTTAAATCAACGCCTTCTTTTTTCTTAAACTCATCGGCCAACCACCCAATCACGCGGCTGTCAAAGTCCTCACCACCCAAAAAGGTATCGCCATTGGTGGCTTTCACTTCCACCACCCCGTCACCAATTTCCAAAATCGAAACGTCAAACGTCCCACCACCCAAGTCATAAACCGCCACCGTCTTGTGGCCCTTCACATCTTCACCCAAACCATAGGCCAAAGCCGCCGCAGTTGGTTCGTTCACCAAGCGCAAAACATCCAGCCCCGCAATCTTCCCCGCATCCTTGGTCGCCTGCCGCTGGGCATCGTTAAAGTAAGCCGGCACCGTAATCACCGCCTGCGTCACCTTCTCACCCAAAAATGCCTCGGCAGTGTCCTTCATCTTCTGCAACACCATCGCCGAAAGCTCACTCGGCGAAACTTTCTTGCCCGAAACCTCCACCCACGCATCGCCATTATCCCCCTTCACAATTTTAAAGGGGCTGTGCTCCTTGGCCTTCTTCACCATCGCATCGTCAAAGCGCCGCCCAATCAACCGCTTAAACGCAAACAGCGTATTTTCGGCATTGGTAATCGCCTGCCGCTTGGCGGGCTGTCCCACCAGCTTCTCGCCATTTTTGGCAAAAGCCACAATGCTCGGCGTGGTGCGCGCACCCTCATTATTCTCCAAAACCCGGGTTTCCTTACCATCCATAATCGCCACACAGCTGTTGGTGGTCCCAAGGTCAATCCCAATTACTTTAGCCATCGTCTTCTCTCCTTCGTTTTCGTTAAAATTAAACTCGTTAAGCCTGTGCCTCTGGCGCCTTCGCCACACTCACCATACTCGCCCGCAGCAACCGCCCATGCAGCGTAAACCCCGCCTGCAACTCGGCCACAATCTTGCCCGCCGCAATATCATGGCTCGGCACTTCCAGCATCACTTGGTGATGTTCCGGGTTCAGCGCCTCACCGGCCTTCACCGCAATTTTTTTCACGCCAAAGCGCTCCAAAATCTGCTGCAAATTCGCCGCCGTCAGCACCACGCCATCGCGCAAAGCTTTCTCATTGCCCTCTGGCGCTGCCAAGGCCCGCACCAAGTTATCCGCCACGCCCAACATCTCGCGGGCAAAACTTGCCACTGCATATTGCCGCGCCTCCAGCACATCGGTCGCCGCCCGCTTGCGCACGTTCTCCGCCTCAGCCGCCGCCCGATAAGCCTTGTCCTTCCACCCATCCCGCTCAACCTCCAAAGCCGCAGCGTCAGCCACCACCTCCGCAGCAGGCACGGCTTCCTCCATCAAAATGTCTTTCGCATCGGTCATCGTCGTTTCCCCTCGTTATTCTCGTATCGCTTTAGCCAGCAATTTCCCCGTATAATCCACAATCCCCAGCGTCCGCTTATAATCCATCCGCAGCGGCCCAATCACCCCCACACTCCCCACCAGTTTGCGGGATGCATCCCCATAAGGCGCCGCAATCACACTCACCTCACTCGCCAACCCACTCAAAGCTTCACTCGCGCCAACCACCGGCACATCCCGCCCGACAAAAATCTTCACCCCATTGCCCTGCCGCACTTCTTCCACCAGCGCCATCAACAGGCGTTTTTCTTCAAAAACCTTCACCAACCCCTGCAATTTATCCCGCACCAACTCAGGGTATTGGAACAAATTGGTGCTCCCCGCCACCACCATCGCGCCATCCGCCGTTACCGGCTGGCCCCACTGATGCGCCGCCAGCATCATCTGGTCAATCATCGCGTTCACTTGCCCGCGCTGTTCGGCCAGCGCCGCAATCATCGCGGTGCGCGCCTGCTCCAGCGTTTGGCCCATCACCACCGGCTTCAGGCTCATCGCCGCTTTGTGTAAATCTTCCGCACTGATAAACTCCGGCACTTCAATCACGCGGTTCTCAATCTCGCCCGCCTTGGTCACCATCACCACCAGCACGCGGTTGTCGCTTAGGCGCACAAATTCCATCTGCGCCAGCGGGTCATTGTCACTTTTCGGCGCCGAAACCATCGCCGCACAGTTGGTCAAAGCCGAAAGCGCCGAAGAAACATCCTGCACCAAAACTCCCATCGGCTTGCTCGCACTCACCTGCGCCTCAAGTTCCTTCTTTACCGCCGCCGTCGGCTCACTCGCCTCCACCATTTTCTGTGCATAATACCGATACCCACTCTCAGTCGGAATCCGCCCCGCGCTAGTATGAGGATGCATCAGCAACCCCATCTGCTCCAAATCCTGCATCACATTCCGAATCGAAGCACCCGAAAGCTGATACCGCCCACTCTCCACCAAAGCCTTGCTACCAACAGCTTCGCCGGAAGCCCCATAGGTCTCCACCACATCCGCCAAAACCTGCGCCGCCCGCGCACTCAGCTCCACAGCCGGAATTTGGCCCGAACGCTGCGCCGGATTCTGGTTCACCAAAGGCTCTTTGTGTTTTTCCATGTCCCCACCTTATCCCCACCTATCACTCCTGTCAACCGAGTGCTAAAAATTTCTCATTCTGCACACTTGATATTTAGTACTCAATACCTATCATTTAAAATGTAACGGTAACGCGTAATACCAGTAGAGAGGATACAACAATGGATGTCTTAGCTAGACTCTCAGAATTAGAAGCTGAAGCTATTCAGGATACAGCAATTGATGTCTTAGCTAGACTCTCAGAGTTAGAAGCCATTGTCGAATACGCTCAACATGAATATTTTTCGGCTAAAGACTATTATATAAGAACGAACAAAGAAACAATAAAGAGAGTAGTTACAAGAAAGTTTGCTGGTCTTGATGAGATAGAAAGAGATAAGCTGGTGGCTGAGCGTATGACGGGTATTATTGATGAATTGTCCGAGACTACAGAGCACAGGCGTGCCGTAGATGCGCTTGAGCAATTCAGAAAGAAGTATTCTGCCGAAATTACCCGAGAAAAAGAAACCAGCCGGCTTGCCAAACTCGAAGCCGCAACGTCTACTGTCGCAGTAGATACTATAGTTCCAAAAATGTCATCTGTTCAAGATCCATCTCAGGGACAGGAAAAAGCTTAAATTCTAAATGTCTTATATCAAAGCCCCGCAAGGGGCTTTTTTCACCCCCACCGCCCCCCCCGCACAAACGCCGCAACAAACTCCGCATGCCGCGCTCGCTCCGCCTCACTCGCCACCACCACCTTCCCCGCCGAAGCCACCACCTCCGCCACCGCACCCACCACCTGTGCCACACGCTCCACCCGTACGCTATTGTCCGCCAAACCCAAAAAGTCTGCCTGTAACCCCCCCAGCAGCTCCACATAAACATCCGCCAACAGCTGCGCATCCAGCAATGCACCATGATAATTCCGCGCACTGTTATCCACATTATAAAACCGGCACAGCGCATCCAAGTTATGCCGTTGCCCCGGTAGTTTTTGCTTGGCAATTGCCAGCGTGTCCACCATGGGGTTGGCCAGCGGCCCGCGCCCGCAGCGCGCCAGTTCGCTGTTCATAAAGCCAAAGTCAAATTCGGCATTGTGCGCCACCAACGGCGCATCTTCCACAAACGCCAAAAATTTATCGGCAATTGCCGCAAACTTCGGCGCATCCCGCACCTTCTCATCGGTAATGCCGTGAATTTTCGTGCTGCCATAATCAATCGCCCGCTCGGGGTTCAAATAGGTATGGAACACCCGCCCGCTCGGCAACCGGTTCACCAATTCCACGCACCCAATCTCCAAAATCCGGTGCTCCTCCGCCCCAAACCCGGTCGTCTCGGTATCAAAAACAATCTCGCGCATTATGTCACTCCACGTTAATCCATCAACCGCTGTTTAAACCGCCAAATCGCATAAGCATACCCCCCCGCAAACAGCGCCATCAAAACACCCAAGTCAAAAACCACCTTCACCAAACTCATCTCCTGCCCGGTCATCAGCGGCCGCACCAGCCCAATCACATGGGTCAGCGGCATCGCTTGGCTCAGCCACCACAGCGCCGCTGGCGCATGGCTCAAGTCAAAAAATACGCCACTGAACAAAAACATTGGCGTCGTCCACAACGTGTTCACATAAGCAAAATGCAAAGGCCGATAAATATGCACCGTAAAGCACAACGCAATCGCCCCAAAAGCCAAATTCGCCAGCATCAGCACCGGCAGCGCCAGCAAAGCCCCACTCCAGCTGGGAATGGCCTGCAACCAAATCCCCGCCAACGCAAACAAAATCAAAATGCTCGGCAGCGTCCGCAAGCTGGCATAAATCAACTCCGCCAAAATAATCTCCGGCAGCCGAATGGGTGTTGCCAACCACGCCGGATAAAGCTTATAGCTACTGCTCCGCTCCCACACCCCATAGGTCATCGCCATCGTCATCACAAACACGCCGGTGCTCGCCGCAATCCCCGGCACCAAAAAGTCAATGTAGGGCAGGCCGTCCATAGTCTTCACAATCGCCCCCATCCCAAAGCCAAAGGCAAAAAGGTAAAGCAAGCGGTCAATCAAATCCCGAAAAATCTGCACCTTCCACAGCTGCCGATACTCCAACCCAAACCGCACCAACATGCTCTGCAAATTCCGCGAATCAATCCCCATCACAATCATGATATGTTACTCCCTACTCCTGAAATCGCCGTTTAAACTGATAATAAGCCAAACTTGAAAATGCCAGCCACATCGCCATTAAAACCAATGAATGGCCAACAATAACCGGCCAATCATAAATCCCTTGCAAAACAGGCCGAATAATCTCCACACCATGATAAAGCGGCGAAATCCAAACAACGTGTTGCACCCATTCCGGAAAAGTTGAAACCGGATAAAAAATTCCCGAAGTCAGCATCATCGGCGTGCTCAGCAAAGGCCAAAGTGGGTCAAAGTCATATTCATTTTTTGCCAAAGAACATAACAAATAACCAAACGAACATAAGCATAAAATCATGATTGAAAGTGGTATTAAAATAAATAAAAAGTCCTGAAAATTTGCTACCAAGTTAAAATAAACACCCACCGGCCAAAACAACAATGTTAAAGTTAAAGCTTTCATGAGGGCTAAAAGTTGTTCGCCAAGCAAAATTTGCGGCAAGGTAATAGGCGTTGCTAAAATAGCCGACCAAATACGATGGTAAAAAGCCTTAGTAAAGGTAACGTAAGTCGCCTCCATAATAACTGCAAACCAAAGATAAAGCACAATAAGTCCCGGATAAATATAGCTCGCATAGCTTTGGTTCCCCACCACGCTTGCCATTGCTGCCAAACCCGCACCAAAGCAGGCAAGCTGCAAGGGCATTTCCAGCGCACGCAAATAATACATAAACGCAAAAGGCCGCCAACCCAGCAAGCTACGATAAAAAACGGCAAAAACTGGGGCCATAACCTACTCCCGCAACTTCCGCCCCGTTAAGCGAAGAAACACATCCTCCATATTCGCCGGCCGCTGCAAATACGTCGTCTCTTCCGGAATCGCCTTCCGAAACGCCCCCCATCATCCACATAAAAAATCACGCTATCCCCCACATCCTCACTCTCCGCCAGCGGCAAGCCTTTGGGGATGGGCTTGGTCACATCAAAAACATGGCGCTTCACATGCCGCGCAATCAGCTCTTTCGGGCTGCCCTCATCCAAAACTTTGCCGTGGTCAATCATGATAATATCATCGCAAAGACGCTGCGCCTCATCCATATAATGCGTGGTCAGCAGCAAAGTCTTGCCCTGTTTTTTAAGCTCCAAAATCCGCTGCCAAATCATCACCCGCGCCTGCGGGTCAAGGCCAGTGGTCGGCTCATCCAAAAACAGCAATCCGGGTCATTAATCAACGCCCGCGCAATCGTCAGCCGCCGCTTCATCCCGCCACTCAGCTGCCCCACCCGCGCTTCCGCTTTTTCTTCTAGCTGCATGTATTTCAACAGCTGCGGCACCCGCTCAGCAAGCACCGCCCGCGCAATCCCAAAAAACATTCCATACACCATCAAGTTTTCTGCCACTGTCAAGTCAGGGTCAAGGTTATCATCCTGCGGCACCAGCCCAATCCGCACCCGCGCTGCACGGCTCAAACTGGCACTGTCCTCACCAAAAATCGTCAAACTGCCGCCCACTGCGCTGGGTCAAACCCATCAGCATTTTCATCGTCGTGCTCTTGCCCGCACCATTGGGCCCCAGCAACCCCGTGCAGGTGCCACTCTTCACCACAAAATCAATCCCCCGCACCGCCTCC
>RFNJ01000085.1 GCA_009927255.1 Pseudomonadota bacterium
CTGGTCAATCGCCCCACCATCACCAACACCACTTCATCCTCACCACACCCCCATGCAGCACGCATCGTCACCCGCTGTTTTTGGTTAAACAGCCCCACATCATACTGCGCGGGGTCAATGCCCCTCGCCGCCACCACCACCCGCTGGGGGGCAACCCCATAGTTTTCAACTAAATGCCCCTTGATAAACTGGCTGTTGGCAATCACCAACGGCCCGCGCAACATCACGCTGTTGTAAAAACGCTTCAAACCAAACCAGCCTAAGCTATACGTCCCATGAAACGTCGCGACAAACGGCACCCCCGCCCACCGCGCCGCCAGCCAGCCACTCCACGCGGGCGCACGGCTCCGCGCATGCACCAGTTGCACCCGCTGCTCTATAATAAGGCAACGTAAGCGCCAGCCATTCCAAATCCAACGCAGCGGGTTTTTGCTCGCCAACGGCAAGCTGAAAAACATCCCACCATTTTTTATCAAATCATTCAAGCGCTTGCCACCACTGCTTGCCACCAACGCGCGGTGGCCATGCCGGTGTAAATAGCCCGCCATCTCCACCGCACTCAGCTCCGCCCCCCCATCATTCAATGCGGGCGTGAGCTGCAAAACAGTGAGGCAGCGCCCATCGGCATCAGCAGGCAGGGCAGGGGAGCGTTTGGCGGCTTTCAAGCGAGGCATAAACCCAATCTATCCCAACCCGTCGCCCCCGCCAACCCGCAATCCTCCGCCACTGGGCAAAAGTAAATAAATACATACCTACAAACCATCTGTTCCACCAAATTTTTACCGTTCACCACCCCAAAAACACCTTTCCAACCCCCCGCCAACCCCTTCGCAACCAATCGTCACCATCTCCACTCTAAAAACCCACCCTTTCTGCCATCACTAAGCACCAAAGCTGCCTGTCACCTTTCTATAAAAAATATCAAAAAAATACCAAATCATACCCAAACATTCTATACAAAACCGCTACGTTTCACATCAAAAACCCATAAAACACCATGTGTAATCCCATCACAACAGGTCAAACCGCCCAAACAATTAATATCTTGCAAAACACCCCCAAAACCAGCATCCTTAAAGGTGAGGCATCAAACCTCAGAAACAATAAGAATCGTTTTCCCTGATTTACGAATAAAAACCTCGCCTTTTCACGCAACGACCCAATAACAAAAACAACCAAAACTAAGCCAACCTCACTGCCCGTTTTCCCGCGCAATTCCAAGCGCAAAACCAGGGAGCAATCCCCATCACCTGCCACTAGCTGGCAGCGGCCCAAATCATCGAAATAAAAAATAATTATACGAACTCACTGCGATAAGGCCCAAAATCACGTTAAATAGCCCCAAAAGGCACCTAGAAACACACAAAAACGGGCTTTATGGCACAGCGGAGCTTTGCATTTTTTTACCCTCCAAAACCCACCATTTTTTCCCTCTTGCAAAAAGCGCAGTCTCCCGCCACAATCTCGCCCATGAACCCCACCCCAAACAAGCTCTTCACCGTCGCCTGTTTCGGCAATGCGGTGGTCGACGCCATCGCCCGCGTCGATGAAAAAACACTCGAAAAATTCAACCTCAAAAAAGGCGACGGCAACACCCTCAGCCACGCCCAAATGCTTGAACTCTCAAACGAAATCGAGGTCGAACAATTCCGCCCCGGCGGCAGCGTCGCCAACACCGCTTACACCTTGGCACGCCTCGGCAGCCGCACCTGTTTTATTGGAAATATTGGCAATGACCCCACCGGCCGCCACTTTGCCGAAGACATGGTCAGCGCCGGCGTCACCGTTCTGCCCCCTCGCCAAGGCGTTCGAACCATTGAAGTTTTTAGCCTCATCACCAGCGATGGCGCCCGCACCATGGTGCAAAGCGAACCCGCCCCACCCAGCACCGACGATGCATGGCTGGAAGATGCAATGATCGAACAATGCCGCTGTTTACTGCTCGAATCCTACGCCTGTGCCAGCTACCCGGCAGCCGCAGAATACGCGGCAAAACTGGCCCATCAAAACGGCGCGCTCATCGCCATTTCTCTGGCAACACCCCGCGCTGTGCAGGCCTCACTCTCCACGCTACAAAGTCTTGTCATTGCCCACCAACCACTGGTCATCGGCAACCAAAAAGAGTGGCAATTATTATTAAATTCCGCCGACGCGCATTCCGCCGCAAAAATGGAAAAAACCCCCCGCGTCATCACTCGCAGCGGCGAAGGCGCAACCTATTATTCTGCAGATGGAAAAGTCGTCGACAGCCCCACCCAAGCCATCCCCAAACCAACCGATTTGTCAGGTGCGGGAGACGCCTTTGCCGCCGGATTTCTGCACAATTTCATCGGCGGCGGCAGCCCCAATTTAGCTCTGGCCCAAGGCCACCAACTCGGCCGCGCGGTGGTCCTCCAACTCGGCCCCCGCCTCTCCAACCCCACCGAATCTCTCCACTAGTTTTTAAAGTAATATGCTCAAACACTTCTATCTCTCCGCCACTCTCCAAACCGGCCAAAACCTAACCCTCCCACCCGAGCTCCAACACCGTCTACATAAAGTCCTGCGCCTAGGGCAGGGGGCCGCAGTCGCTTTTTTCAACGGTCTACTAGCAAGCCAAAACGGCGGAATCTACACCGCCACCATCACCAACCCCAGCTGCCGCACCGCCACTATCGGCGCCCAATTAGCCGCCACACCAGCTGTTAGTGGCCCCATTTTAGCCATCGGCGTCCCCAAGCGCGAAGCCTGGGAATCCGCCCTCCGTCAAGCAACCGAACTCGGCGCCAGCGCTATCCAACCACTCAAAACCGCCTTCTGCCAAGTCGGCAAAATCAACACCGAACGCGCCCAATCCATCCTCATCGAAGCCGCCGAGCAATCCGAGCGCCTCACCATCCCCACCCTGCTGCCACTCCAAACCCTCGAGTCCTTCCTCTCAACCCTCAACACCCCCTGCGCCTGGGCCGCCGAGCGCACCCCCGCCCAACTCACCACCCTCAAGCCCCACCACATCCTCATCGGCCCCGAAGGCGGCTTCTCGCCTGCCGAAAAATCCCAACTCCAAGCCCACCCCAATATTCACCCAATAGCTCTAGGCCCCACCATCCTCCGCACCGACACCGCCGTCGTCGCCACCCTCGCCAAATACCTATAATTTCGGTTGATGCTTCCCTAAGCACGCTTGTGGCGCTATCTGCCCTTAGATATATACCTTATGATATATAGCTGATTGTAAGAAAGCGCGTTAAAAGGTTTAAAATGAAAATTGCCTATCTATTTCCTAATTTTTTCTTTATCGGCGCCCAGCGGGCCGCTGCCGCAACGGCACGGCAACTTCAAAAAAATGGCCACCAGCTAAGTGTCTATGTGATTGACCACCAAGGCTCCATGCAAAATGAATTTAATAACGATACAACCACCATTGAATTTAAAAGCGAACATTGGGCATCAAAAATCCCATTTTTAAGAATTTTCAGCTGGCCTTTTGAATTAAACCGAATTTTAAAACAGCAAAAGCCGGATGTCCTTATCTCAATCTGCCCCCAAACGAATTTTACAATGGTTCTCCACCGGCTATTGTTCGGTAAAAAAGTGATATTTATTGGCGAAGAACATTACCATCTTTCCAACGCCATTAAAAACGACCCCGGCGATTTCAAAAGGCCATGGCGATATCTCTATTATTTCTCGCTCAAAAACTACCATCGGCTCAACATTGTCCGTTGTGTCTCATACGCAGCAGCCAAAGACTTTGCCGAAAAATGGCAAATTCCCAAAAACATAATCCGTACCATTTACCCCGCATTTGATTTAGCAAGAATCAGAAGCCGCAGCCATGGAGCCAAAAAAGGTAATGCAATCCCCGTGGTTTGCGCCGTCGGCCGCCTCACCAATCAAAAAGACTTTGCTCTGCTCATCAAAGCATTTGCCTATGTAAGTGCGCACTCCAATGCTGTCCTCAAAATTGCTGGCACGGGGCCAGAAAAGCAAGCGTTAGAAGCACTGGTAGCCGAGTTAGGCCTACAACAAAAAGTCACCCTGCTTGGCTTTGTTGAATTTGCCGAAGAGCTGATTACCTCATCCGATGTCTTCGTGATGACCAGTATCTGGGAAGGCTTCCCCGCCACCTTGGTTGAATCGATGGCGCTAGGAACCCCCGTCATCAGCGTCAATTGCGAATCCGGCCCTGCCGAACTCATCGAAAACGGTGTGTCAGGTATTTTGGTAGAGAATCGTGACCCCAACACGATCGGCCAAGCCATTGTAGAGTTGCTGGCAAACAAAACCAAACGCCAAGCTATAGCAAAAAAAGCTCAAGAACGGGTTGAAAAATTTTCTCTTGAATCAACAGTAGGTGAGCTCGAAAATGTCATGATGCAAGAGTTCAAAAATCAACAGATAAAGTTAACCTAACCATGAGCATCCTCATCACAGGCGTTGCAGGATTTGTCGGTGTTAATGTTGCACAGGCACTCTTGGCCAAAGGTTTGCGGGTGTGCGGTGTCGATAATTTAAGCCGCGGCACACGCAAAAATATGTCCAAACTGCTCAAAAATCCAAATTTTGAATTTAAAAAGCTCGACATCACCAAGCCAAACGCTCTGTTAAAAGCATGTCAGCAGTTCTCTCAGCAAGAAGCCATCACCGAATGCTGGCATCTGGCGGCAAATTCCGATATCCCCGCCGGCGTCACCAACGCCGCTGTCGACCTCAAAGATACCTTCATGACAACCTACCACACGCTGGAAGTCATGAAGCAGCTTGGTATCACCAAACTAGCATTTGCCTCAAGCTCAGCCATTTATGGAGACCACGGCAGCACTGCAATCGTGGAAGACATTGGCCCGCTGCTACCTATTTCTAATTACGGCGCCATGAAGTTAGCGTCCGAAGCCGCCATCAGCGCAGCCGCCGAATCGTTCTTAACCCACACTTGGATTTTCCGCTTCCCCAACGTCATCGGCGTGCCAGCCACCCATGGCGTGATGCTCGACTTTGTCCATAAATTGCAAAAAACAACCGGTTGCTTGCAAGTGTTGGGTAACGGCACCCAGCAAAAAGGCTATCTCCACGTTGAAGAGTTGGTTGATGCCATGCTCTGGATTCGCGATAAAGCTTCTGAGAAACGCGCCATCTATAACATCGGCCCTGCCGATGAAGGAGTCACCGTCAAGTTCATCGCCGAAGAAACCGTGCGTGTCGCTCAGCCCACCGCCCGTATTGAATACGGCCAAGGTAACCGGGGCTGGGTGGGCGATGTTCCCCGCTTTGTTTATTCCATTGAAAAGCTGAAAAAACTGGGTTGGGCACCCAAACTCGGCTCCATCCAAGCCGTGCAAAAAGCCATTCGCCAAATTGTTGCGCAGGAGCAAACGTGAGCTTGCAGCAAGCGGTTATTCTGGCAGGCGGCCAAGGTACCCGCCTCAGGGAAAGACTCGGCGACCGGCCCAAGCCACTGATAGATGTGGCGGGCGTTCCATTGCTCGAACGCCAAATCTCGCTGCTTAAACGCTATGGCTACCAACATATCCTCATTCTGGTAAACTATAAAGCCGAGCAAATACGCCAATTTTGCCAAAATCATAACAACTGGGGTCTGCACATTGAATGCATCGACGACGGCGAACCAAGCGGCACCGCAGGCGCCGTGCTGAATATTTTAGATAAGCTGCACACTGACTTTCTGGTCGTCTACGGCGATACCATGCTGGAAGTAGATTTAGCTCGCTTTGCCGCCACCCACGCAGCCCACCCACAAAGCGCCGGAACTATTTTTCTGCACCCCAATGACCACCCCCACGATTCCGACCTTGTCGAACTCGATAGCAACAACTTCGTCACCGCATTCCACCCCTACCCACACCCCGCCGATACATACCTCCCCAATCTGGTCAACGCCGCACTCTATATTCTGCGCCGCGAAGCCCTCAATCCATGGCGCACCAAACAACCCCAAGGTGTCTTCGATTTCGGCAAACACCTCTTCCCAAAAATGGTTGCCGCGCGCCAAAAACTCTACGGCTACAACAGTTTTGAATATATCAAAGACTGCGGCACGCCAGCCCGTCTCGATAAAATAACCTTTGATTTTCAAAGCGGTAAAATTGAACGCATGAGCCTCAAGCACAAACAACCAACCATCTTTATTGATAGAGACGGCACCCTCAATCACGAAGTCGGCCATCTAAACAACCCCGATAAGCTAGAGCTATTTGAAGGCGTGGCAGAAGCCATCCGCAAGCTCAATCAAGCCAATTACCGTACCTGCCTCATCACCAATCAGCCTGTTATCGCGCGTGGCGAATGCACCCTCGCCGAGCTTAAAAATATCCACAACAAGCTCGAAACATTGCTCGGCCAAAAAGGCGCCTTCCTTGATAGAATCTACTTCTGCCCCCACCACCCCGATAAAGGCTTTGCGGGCGAAGTCGCCGCCCTCAAAATTAATTGCCAGTGCCGCAAACCTGCCATCGGCATGATTCAACAAGCCAAACAAGAGCTCAATGCCAACCTCCCCAATTCATGGCTGATTGGCGACACCACCACCGACCTCGAAACCGCCCACCGCGCCGGCATCCGCTCCATTCTCGTGCAAACCGGCCACGCTGGCCGCGACGGTAAATACCAGCGCCCCCCCACCTTTACCGCGCCCACCTTCCCCCAAGCCGTCAATTTTATTCTCAACAATACCCCCCCAACCCCCAAATAAATAAGCGCACCAAATTCAACCATTTAGTTGTCTTTTCTGGCAAAAGAAGTTAAGAACGCTCCAATGATTATCAGCAGAACCCCCTTCCGAATGAGCTTTGTCGGCGGTGGCAGCGATTTACCCGCCTATTACAAATATAAACCAGGCGCTGTCATCAGCACCGCTATCGATAAATATGTCTATGTTACCATTAATAAAAAGTTCGATAACGGCATCCGCATCGCCTACTCCAAAAACGAAGATGTTAGCTCGGTCAACCAAATCGAACATAAATTGGTCAAAGCCGCGCTGCAAAAGCTGGATATTCATGGCGGAATCGAAATCACCACCATTGCCGATATCCCCTCCAAAGGCACCGGCCTCGGTTCCTCCAGCTCCTTTACCGTGGGCCTGCTGCATGCGCTGAATGCTTATAAAGGGGTCTTTAGCTCCAGTGAATCTCTCGCCGCAGGCAGCTGCCATATTGAAATTGATATCTGCCAAGAACCGATTGGCCGCCAAGACCAATACGCCGCAGCCTACGGCGGCTTTAATATGCTCGAATTCTTGCCCGATGACAGCGTCAAAGTCACCCCCATCATCTGCCACCCCAAAACCATCCAGAAAATCGAAGAAAGCATACTGCTGCTCTATACCGGCATCACCCGCAGCGCTTCTGAACTCCTGCAAAGGCAGTCAACTGAAATCACCAGCAGCCAAGAAAAGCAAGATACTCTCAGCAAAATGGTGGAACTCACCCACACGCTCAAGGCCGAGCTTGAACGCAACAACACCGATGCCTTTGGTAGCCTCCTGCACGAAAACTGGCTGCTGAAAAAGAACCTCACCAAAGGCATCTCCACCACCGAAATCGATGATTGGTATGCCAAAGCCATGCAGGCAGGCGCCACAGGCGGCAAAATCCTCGGCGCCGGGGCAGGGGGCTTCTTAATGCTCACCGCACCGGTCGAAAAGCATGCATCCATCAAACAAACACTCTCGGCACTCAGGCCGGTTGATGTTAAGTTTGAACCTCAAGGCAGCCGGATTATTTTCTATCACTGAACAGGAGCCCAACCATGAACATGCACGGAACCAGCGCCACCTATCTGCAAAAGCTCAGCAGCGCCATGGCGCACATGAACCACGAAGACATGGACAAAGCCATCGCCCTGATTGCCACCGCATGGCAGTCAGGCAAGCAAATCATCACCCTCGGCAACGGCGGCAGTTCCATGACAGCGCTGCACCTGATAACCGACTGGAACAAAAGCGTCTATCTCAACACCAAAATTCCCTTCAGAGGCCGCACACTTGTTGATAACATGGGCCTCATCATGGCCTACGCCAACGATATGTCGTTTGCCGATGTCTTCGCCGAACAACTCAAAAATATCCTCCAACCCGGCGATTTGGTCATCGCCATCTCCGGCAGCGGTAACTCTGAAAATGTCATCCGCGCCGTCGATTACGCCAATAAAAACGGTGCCATCACCCTCGGCCTATGCGGTTTTTCCGGCGGTAAACTCAAAAATCTGGCCCAGCACGCCGTGTGGGTGAATGTCAACGATATGCAAATCACCGAAGATATCCACGCCGTTTTCGGCCACATCGTCATGCAAAAACTCTGTAGCTACGGCGAAGTTACCAACACTGCCAAAGCTGCCTAAATGTTGCCCCAATGTTCAAGCATATCGGGATAACACTGGCGGGGTTCGCGGGGCAGCTGCTGCTCTCCCTCGCCTCCGGCATCCTCGCTGCAAGGCTGTTGGGGCCAGAAATGCGCGGCGAACTCGCCGCCCTGTTGCTGCTCCCCCTCACGTTGCAATTGGTCAGCCTCGCCGGGCTGCCGCAGGCGCAAACGGTGCTGGCGGCGCAAAAGCCCGTAAAGGCCGCCGCCATCACCGGCACCACTTGCGTTTTGGTGCTGTTGCCATGCTTGGTAGCCATTTTGGCAGGGCTGGCCGCGGTGCCTTTCTTGCTGGAAGACCCCGCCCTCCAGCAGCACGCAGCATGGGTTCTCATCTGCCTCATCCCGCTGCTTTCGTTCTACGGCATCCCAACCAGCACCGCCCTCGGTCTCAAGCACTACGGCATCTTCAATCTCTACCGCATCGGCGGCTCGGTTCTTTATTTGGTGGCCGTGCTGTTTGCGTTCTTCAAGCCCGATGCCTTGGTCATTAGCTGGGGCTATGTTGCCTTGCTTACCGTGGTCGGGCTACCGCTGTCGTATGTTCTCTGCCGCCGCTACGTCCACGGCCCGCTGCGGTGGGATGCCAAGCTCATCCGTCCCCTCTACCACTTCGCTCGCCCCACGTTTCTTAGCCAACTGCCCCAATTGCTCGGCCAACGGTTCGACCAATTCGTCGTGCTGGCGGTGCTCAATACCACCGCATTGGGCTACTACAGCATCGCCTTGGCAGTGGGGCAAATGTTCGCAACCTTGCAGCAAACGGTGGGCACCGTGCTGCTGCCCTATCTTGCCGGCAGCGCACGCGATGGCCGCAACCCCGCCCTGCTCTTCGGCTCCGCCCTGCGCGTATCACTCGCCCTGTCGGCAGCAGGCGTCACCGTGTTGGGGCTAATGCTGCCATGGCTGCTGCCGCTGTTGTTTGGCCAAGCCTTTGCCCCCGCCATCTCCGCCGCGATTATCCTCTTGGCCGCCTACGCCCTCAGCGGCCTCCACACAGCGTTTATCGATGGTTTCCGCGGCATTGGCCTTCCCAACCTGCCCTTATGGTCAGAATGGCTGGCATTTGCCTGTAAAGCCGTGGTGCTGGGGGCAGGGGTGCTCTGGCTGGGCGAACCAACCCTCCTGCAAATCGCTTTGCTCGCCGGCCTCGCCACCCTGCCGCCGCTGGTGTTCGATGCCATCCTCTACCACCGCTACGTCGAACCTCTCAACGCAAGCTGGCTCCTCCGCAGCCGCACCGACGCCAATCTTATCAAACACAAGCTCCACGAAATGTTCACAAAACAACCCAATTGACCTCCCAAACCAACCCCATTATGGGGTATAAACCGACCATAACCATCACCAAAAAAACCCAACAAATGAAAGCCCCACCCATGGAACGCCTACCCATCACCCAACAAAACATTGGCGCATTTCTGGCCGATTTCCCCGACCACCAGCAGCGCTACGAACTCGCCCTCAGCCACGTGGCAGGGCTAAATGTGGCAGATGTCGCCTGCGGTGCCGGCTACGGCGCTGCCATGCTCGCCAAAAGCGCCAATAAAGTCAGTGGCTTCGATATCGACAAAGCCACCATCAACCACGCCAACAAGCACTTCGCCGCCGCCAATTGCAGCTTTTACCACGCCGATAAAATGTCCAAAAACGGGCCCTACGATGTCATCACCAGCTTCGAAACGCTCGAGCATATGAGCGAATCCGACGGTGATGAATTCCTGAAAACCCTGCTCGCCAACCTCAAAAAAGGCGGTAAACTGATCCTCTCCACCCCCATGAACGAAGGCCCGCACAAGCACAACACCACACCCTTCCACGTCCGGGAGTATAGCCACGCCGAACTCGCCGCCAAACTGGCCGCTAACGGCTTCACGGTGCAAGAGTGGTATGGCCAAAGCAACGCCGTTACCCGCCAAATCAACCCAACTATGATGAAAAGCGGCATCCACCGTCTGGTGCCAAGCCCCGTGCGCCAACTGGTCAAAAAAGTCATGTTCGGCGATATCGCCACCAAAGCCCGCCAAGACGTCAAACTCACCAAAGCCGACATGACCAGCGCCTTCGTCCAAATCGCCATCTGCACCAAAGTGACAGGATTCACATTTTATATCTAAAAATATGAATAAATTTGATATTCTCGATGTGAAAAATCTTTAGGCCCCCAAATCTGCCCCCTACGGTTATTGTCAATTCAAACTCTTATCATACTCCTTCCACCCTACAATACTTCGACATGGTAGGGGTCACAGGTTCGAACCCTGTACTGACCACAAATTATTTCAATAATTTAGTCCGCATTTTCCACTCCTGTTAAAATCTCGGTGCACTTTTGGTGCACTTCTCAAATGCAACACCCCCCCTTTCCGAAAGTCTAGTTTTAAAGACAATTCTAGTTAGTCCTTTCTAGACCTACACACACACTCTTCATTATCTCCATGTGTAGGGTCAAACCACAGCATGTCAAAATAAATCCCTCGCCGTATCCCATAAACTCTTTCTCTACCGGATAATCTCAAAGAAAAAACGTTCTCCTCATCCATTCCAAGTGCAGCAATCCGTTTAATGGCGCACTTATTTAGCTCCTGAACGGAGATTGGATGGTGGTTTGTTCCCGCTTTTCTACCACCACAATCCTTTAATATTTCATCCCATGCCCGCGTTTGATAATCATCTAACTTAGATACAATTTCTTTCCAATTATGACGTAAATGATTCCATCCCCATGGCCCTTCACTATCAATTGTCTTTAAACGATACACAAATAGCTGGCTGCTTGGGTTTACACCCAAGCGTGGTTCATTACCTTTTGGTATATGAACTAACTTTGGCTTACCTTTGCCCATAATTACCCCTATTCAGGTATAGACGAATAAAACTCACTCATAGCTTCATGGGTAATCACATGATTTCCTCTTTCGGTAATCTCTAATCCTCTGCGGGCATCCATCCATGGCCGCTCACTATGAGAAATATCACTCAACTCTTGCCCACTATAACCACCATAGAACTCAATAACTTTGTCAATGGTCTCTATTTCCTGTTTAGTAAGCTTACTGAAATCACCACTAATATGAGAATTATTTATTAGAAATCGCCCCTTATGTTGCTCATAAAGAACCGGACAAACTGGCCCATTAGCCCAAGCTTGTATAGGCTCTTCAAACAGCGGGAAGTCATTCCACACAAGGTTCCATGCCTGAGAGTAATACACTAATTTTTGAAGTTTCCATGTTGAAACGTCGCCCATTTTGGCGAGAATATAGCTTGCTACGTGCAATACCTTATTTTCCATATCTACCCCCATCTGTCCCATGATTTTCAACCACTTCAATATATATCTATGATTACTCCTCATCCATATATAACCATAGATGCATTAATGCAACCATTCATTAATATACAATAAGATAGTTGTAAGTCTTAACCAATATTATGCATATGCAAACATCAGCTCCCCCCACCGCGTAGTATAAGCCCCTGTCTTCCGCTCCCTCTTCATCCCCCACGCCTGTTGTAACCCACAGCTCCCCACTTTCACGGCCCCTTCACCATATCGGCGGTTCAGTTTGTCTAGCGCTCCCATCAGCTGAAGCGTGGCTGGAGAATCCGGCTCATCCCAAAGCTCATACTGCACGCTATCTGGTCATTGTTATTCTCCCCTTTGAGTTTTGTTTATTGCACATTATTCATTCAAAGACAATCTAACCTAATCCATTGCAATCTTTCAAATGAAAGAGTAATTTGGAATCTGGAGAAGCAAAGAATTGCGACTCTGGGGCGTCAAAACCTCTCCGAAAGTGGATGGCACCACCAAAATCGGTGCTGTTTGTGTATCTAGCACATCCTAAGCCGTGCATATGGCTGGGTGGTGGTGCTATGTCCAAGGCGTAAGCTTAAAGGCTCCACGCCGTCTTTCGGCGGTTTTGAACACCCAGCCTCTCTTTTCGGGAGGCTTTTGTTTAACAACCGAAAGGCTAAGACTTATGCCACGACTATCCCCCTACTTCGCTACCCCACTTGCTGGGCTGGTGTTTTTGGCTGGATGTGCCAGCAACCCTGATAACATGCGCGCGGCGGATATTAGCCCGCTGCAATATCGCAACCTTGATTGTGAGCAGATTGCCAGTGAGCAAGCGCGCATCAGCCGCAAGGTGAACAGCCTGTATGAAAGCCTGAAAACCAAAGCCGATAATGATACGTGGCAGATGGGAGTAGGGTTGGTGCTGTTGTGGCCTGTGTTGTTTGCCCTTGAAGGAGGAGATGGCCCCGAAGCTGGCGAGTATAAGCAGCTCAAAGGTGAGTATGAAGCGCTTGAGCAGGTGAGCTTGCAAAAGAAGTGTGGCCTTACCTTTGAGCCGCTGGATAAGCAAATTAAAGACAAACACAAAGAAAGTTCAGCACAATGAAAACCTTGATTCTAACCTTGCTCTTGGCGGGCCTTGGCACTGCCAGCTTTGCGCACAGTGGCGGTACAGATATTTATGGCTGCCATTATGACCACCGCACAGGCATCTACCACTGTCATTAACCACCGTAACGAGTGCGGATATGGATGGGGGGGGGAATGAAGTAAGCGGATGCTTACACGTCGTTTTTGCCCCGTTTAATTTGCGTTTCCCGTTGAGGCGGCTACCGTTTCCCCACCGTTTTAGCTTGAAGAACACTACGCGCGCACGCGCGCGCGTACTTCTCGTTTAATTCGGTTTTTCGTAGGCAGACGATACAGACATTCAGCTAGGATTCCTGACCGCACCATACCTGTACTAAGGAAAGTCGCCCTGCACGGGGCGGTTTCCTTGCTTTGATAAAAAAGAGCCCCCACGGCCCGAAGGCCGCAGGGGGAGTCATAGTTCAGGCCTGCATCAAGGCTACCTCAGAGCGAATGTCATCCAGCAATTTCACACCGTGCCTTGTCAGGCCTGCATAAAGCTGAATTGCATTGGCGCCTGCCCAGATGAGGCTCTTGGCATCGGCAGGCGTTTGCACACCCCCTACACCAATCAGCGGCACATCTTTACCAAGGTGTTGCCGTAGCGTGGTAATCATCGCCACACTGATGGGCAACAACTGCGGGCCGCTGTAGCCGCCTACAGGTTTAGCGTCATGCTCAGGCCAGTCGATGGGTGTGTGCAACAGATGCCGCTTGTCAGGCGGAATCGTATTGCAGCAGATGAAGCCCGCTACGCCAACCTTCAGTAACGCATCAGCCGTAGCTTTCAGCGCCTCTGGGTCATCGGTGGGGCCAAGCTTGACCACCACAGCCTTACCAGCCGCGCCCGCAATCACTTCAGCCACCTCTTGCAAGATGGGTGCAAGCGCATCGTGGGCTTGATGCCCCGCCACATTGGGGCAGCTGGCGTTGAAGGTGAAAAAGTCCACCCATGGCGCCAACAGTTCAGCGCTGGGGGTGAGCCCTTCCTTCACTTTGGAGGGGTTTGCAAGGCTGGCGCCAAGGCAAAAAGTGGCGTTGTGCTGGCGGAACCTTTGCAGGTTCGCCGCCACGACCTCCACACCAGGGCTGTTAAGCCCCATCCAATTCACCATCTCGCCGTTCCCCAGCCGCCAGATACGCGGGCGTGGGTTACCCTCGCGGGCATTAGGCGTAATGGTTCCCACTTCCACAAAGCCAAGGCCCATATCGGCCCAAGCCTGCAAGGCAGCGCCCGTCTTGTCAGCCCCACCTGCCAAGCCCAAAGGTGTTGGCAGGTTACAGCCAAGCAGTTGGGTTGTGCCTTGAGGAAGATGCTGACGCTTGGGCCCCAGCCCCAACGCCAAGGCTTTCAGGGCTAAGGTGTGAGAAGTTTCGGGGTCAAATGCCTGGAGAAGTTTGAGTGGAAAGTTCATGGTGAAGTCCTTTCTCCCACGCCGCCTGTAAGGCAGCGTGGGTGCTAGAGTTGCAGAGGAATCAGAGAAGAACTGACCAGGGGATGGTAACATCTCCCCGCTCAGCTTCAGGCACGATACCAAGAGGCAACGGAATGACCGTTTTTCCCTCAGCAATGGTGGGTAGCACGCGCTGCGGCTCACGCCGCAATACGAAGGTTTTCTTGCTCGGTGCCAGCCCATAGAACGCAGGGCCGTTGAGGCAAAGGAAGCGCTTGAAAGTTTCCGCATGCGCAGAATCAGACAAGTCGACTCCTGCCAGCTCAAAGGCTTCGGCATAGAGCTGGGCTCCATACTGCCCCGTGAAGCACCCGAAGGCACAGCCGCAATCAACGGCTTTTTTCACAGAAGGATGAGGAGCCGAGTCGGTACCCGCAAAGAACTTGGCATTGTCAGGCGCTGTCACGGCCTGCCGCAAGGCAGACACATCGGCGCCAAACTTTACCAAAGGCATGCAGATAAGGTGTAGCTTGGCACCCTTCAGCAAGTTCCCCACCTGATAGGTGAGGTGCTGTGGGGTTACTGTCGCCACCACACCAGAGCCCGATTCCTTGACAAACGCGACCGCCTCTTTGGTGCTGATGTGTTCGCACACAATTCGCAACTTGGGGTGGCTATCGCGTAGCCGCCGCATCTTCTCGGTATAGAGAATACTTTCGGCATTCTCATGCTGCCCAAACCAACGGTGGTCGGGCAGGCCGTGCTCTTCGCCATGAATGTTGAGGATGATGCCATGGGCTTCCATCGCCCGCAGCACATCACTGCCAATAAGCGCCTCCAACGGTACGCCATGGGCGCTGTTGGTGGTGCCATGTGGCGGATAGTACTTAACCGAGCGAAGCAGCCCGCTGCGGGCGCCTTGTTCAATCATTGCGGGAGTGGTTTCCGCCGAAAGATACAGCGGCACCAACAGATGCGAGAAGGCGTCACCGCCATTCCGCAGCAACATCTCGCGGTAGCCCTGCACCGACCATTCACCGTTCACCACAGTCGCCAAAGGCGGCTGGGTGTTTGGCATGGCAAGCAGAATATCCGTTCCGCCCGCCAAGTGTTCGGCAATAAGTGCCGCCGAGAATTCTTCACCTTGGCGCAGGTGGGCGTGCATATCCGCCCAATATGGCATGGTAAGTTCAGTAACAGGCGCGCTCATGGCCGCCTCCTTTCAGGTTTAAGGGTGGGGAAGGTTTAAGTGATGCAACGATTGAAGCCGTTGGAAAACGGGTTGATACATCACTTGGTGGCCCGTTTATATGAAAAATATCAATCTTACAAGATAAATTAATAATTTAGCCGATAGTTGTTAACAACTACGCATGCGTACTTCTCGGTTAATTATGGTTGGGAAGGCTAAGAAGATGAGGTGTTCCATGTTCCAAGCCCCTAGGGAGTGGAACACGGAACAGCGGGATAACAGCGGTTAAGCAGCCTTCAACATACGATTAACACTACCAAGCCCCACCCCCAGCTTCTCAGCAATTTGCCGTTGGCTGAGGCCTTGTTGTTGGAGGGCTTTAGCTTCGGCCTGCTTTTCGGTACTAGGTTCACTGCAAGGCTTGGCCGTCCACACCGCCCCTGCCTCATTGGTCGTAAGCTCCACCAACATGGGCTTGGCATCATCGCCGTAAAAGTGCCGATTTTTCATAAACTGCATCACAAACCGCGCCCCCTCTCCTGTGCCGCCTTCTATAGGCGCCTTCGTGAGCCTGATGGAAGTATCCAGCACCACTTCATGCATGGAACTCCCCCGTTGGTCGCCTCCTTTGCCTGCGTGATGCACCAGCACCACCGCCAAACCATCGCGGGTGCGCTTTTGGATGAGCCAATGCTGCATCTCCACCCAGCTATCGGCCTCGTTCTCACGCTTGGGCGGCATCAGGGTAGAGAGGTTGTCCAGTATCACCACTTTGGGTTTCAGGTTGCGGATGATGTCATCCAGTTGGGTGCGGCCAAAGGGGTCATTCAGGTCGGCCCACGGGTCGAAGGCGTGGGGGGCGGAGACGGTGAACAGGTTATCGGGCACGGTGCCGTTGCTGAGAAGCACAAGGCGGCTTTGCAGCTCACGTGGCGGCATTTCACCGTCTATGTAGAGCACTCGCTGCGGCGTGCCTGCGGAATAGGTTAAAAATCTCTCCCCTTTGGCCACCGCAATCGCCATCCCCAGCAACAGCATCGATTTACCCAAACCACGCTCGGCATAGACCATGGTGAGCGATTGCTCCACCAGCCACGGCCCCAAAATGCGGGTGCGTTCAGGCAGGGGAAGGGCCTGAAAATCAGGCCCCCGATACAACCCCAGCCGTTCCCCCCATTCGGAGAGGTATTCGTTCAGTTCGCTATCCATGGCGCACCTCCACCGCACTATGAACGTGCTCCATCAACCAAACATGGTAATAGCGCTTGCCGCCAAGCCAGAGAGGTTTAATGCGAATACGCAAGCCAAGTTCTTGGAGGCTTTTGATGCCCTCCCAAAACTCTTCCTGCTGACGTAAGAGGAGGGTGTGCACGCCACCAAAGCGAATCGACTGCAACAAAGCCGCCAAGCTACCCTCTAGGTTATAGAGGCAAACTTTGCCACGGCGGCGGATGTCCATTGCTATAAAGCCATTGTCGAGTGTCGCTTTTAGGGGTAGGTTGCGCTTACTGGCTTTGGTTTTAGCGCCTTGGCTAGCCACCCCGTTGCGCCGCCCTTCAGAAGCACGCATTGGGGTTTTGCCGTTTATGCGGTTACGCGCCATGTGTGGTGCCCTCCGCTTTGCCTTCAAGCCACGCCCGCACATCAGCGGCATTCCATGCCGTGACGCGTTGCGAGAGTTTTTTGGGGGCGGGGAAGCGGCCTTCTTTGACCATCTTCCATATCGTGCTGCGGGCCAACGCAGTCACCTGCATTACTGTGTTGATTCTCCAGTGCTGCCATTCTGGTAACACATTACTGTTCATCGTCTCTGTACTCCTTTTGGTGGCCAGCGGCTTCTGCCTGCTAGCATCCAACGAGGCTACTTTAGCTTTGCTGGACACACCCAGCACACAACGGCGATTAAAGCGGCGAAAGAGCGTGACCTTCGCCGCAATGTTAATTAAGTATTTGTTTTATAATCACTCTAATCGCCGCTTAAAACGGCGATGCCTAATTATTGAGCGCGACACATCCTTAAAAGACTTGCTACATCCATCACGCTGTTATCTTTTTTCTGTAAATCCAAAACCAATTTGTGAGTCTTTGGGTTGGCTCCGTATTTTTCAATAAACGCCTGGGCAGCAGCAGATTTTGTTGAGTAATTGTTTGCTTTAAGAAATAAATCAAGCATGTATGGCAAGATAACGTTGCGTTTAATGGAATTATGTTTATCAAGCGTAATGGTTGCAGCGTCGGTTAACTGTTTTTCTAACTCAGCAATACGTTTTTGCAAGTCTTCTACAGAAGCTTGAGGAGCTGATTGCTCAGATTGAGGCCAAACTTTCTTCACGACTAGATGGACTTCGTTAATTAGTTCTTGGGGAGGGTTAAAGTTCATCGATAAGGCCCAAGCTAAATAGTGGGCTGGTTTCACCATACGTTCTCCATTTTCCATTCGATGCCAGTAAGCATTAGGAGACTTTGCCATAATAGCTGCATGAAACGCTGCCTTCATATGCAAATATTGTGGGCCAGGCGATTCCCGAAAAAAGGAGGAACTCTCTGCAAAACCTTTTATACCATTGTAATCAAAACCACAACAAAGGGCTGCTGCGACAGACTCGCTCCATTCCAAGAGTTGAGCGTATTTTTTATAATCAGGTTTAGGGTAGTAGTTAGTTGAAAGGATTGAAGAGCTTCCACGCAAAGGAGTAATTGGTGGAGGAGGTTCTTTGAATTTACTGTTCATACTATTTTGCCTTTCATATTATGCGGCTTGATTTAACTTTGCCATATTTACTCCTTTAGCTACGTGGTCGAGGTAATCCGCCCACCGCCCCATCATCTCCACCCGCTCAGCCATAAACGCTGCCCTGTCATAAGCAGCATCCACCTTGTTGGCGGGGGCATGGGCCAGTTGCCTATCCACCACCTCATGCCGATAGCCCAGCTTTTCTTTAATGGTACTCATGGCAAGGCTGCGAAAACCATGGCCCGTCATCACCCCCCGATACCCCAGCCGCCCCAAGCCAAACAGGATAGTGTTATTGCTCATATGCTTGCGCGGCGTGGTTTGGTTCGGGAAAATATAATCTGGCCAATTGGCCCCTTCTGGACGATGCCGATACCTGTAAAGCTCCTGCAAAATCTCCAAAGCCTGCGGGGCAAGTGGCACCATGTGGTCACGCCGCATCTTCATCCGCGCCGCAGGGATAATCCAAACCTTCTCATCCCACCGTATCTCATCCCACGTGGCCTCAATCAGCTCGCTGGTGCGCACAAACGTCAACAGCATCAACTTCATCGCTAATCGCGTGTGGAGGTAAAGCCGCGCATCATTCCGCTCTAACTTTCTCAAAAAATTTGGCAACTCACGGCTGTCAAACGCCGCAAAGTGGCTCTTTTTATAAGGTTTGAGAGCATCTTTGTTGTGAAATGTTATTGCGGGATTGTTATCCGTCAGCCCCTCCACAATCGCAAAGCGGAACACCTGCCCACAAATCATCTTCAATCGCCGTGCAACTTCATGCGCTTGGCGCCCCTCCACTTGCCGAATGGCAGCAATAATATGCTGTGCAGTCACCTGTTTAATTGGCACATGGCCAAAAGCAGGGAAAATATCGGCAGTTAAACGCCGCAGAATATACCCCGCCGTGTTCGCCTCCCAGCCATTCAGGTTCTTTTGGTGCCACGCCCGCGCAACCGCCTCAAACGTATTCTGCGCATCGATAAGCGCCTTGGCCTTTTCCTCCTTCTTATAGCTCGAAGGGTCAATCCCCCCATCCAGCAAACGCCGGGCCTCCAATGCCTTCTCCCGCGCCTTAGCAAGCGCAACAACAGGATAAGCCCCTAGCGAAAGCTTCTTTTCCGTACCCTGATAGTAGTATTTCAGCTTCCAATGTTTACCCCCAGCAGGGCTAACCAACAGGTAAAGCCCCTGACCATCCGAGAGCTTTTGCTCCTTAGCCGCTGGCTTAATGGCTTGGATTTTCTTGTCAGTAAGGGGCATTGTGGGGGCCGAATGTTTTGGGTTGGGGGCCGATTGGTCTAAAACGGCCCCTAAAAGGCATAGATGGCCTAAAACTCTGTTGAATGACCTTGGACATAAAACCATAGTAAATCCAACCTTAATCTCTTGTCTAGCGGATGTTGGTGGATGGTAAGAGAGAAAAATCTGGCGGAAGTGACAGGATTCGAACCTGCGATGAGTTACCCCATACACGCTTTCCAAGCGTGCGCCTTCAACCACTCGGCCACACTTCCGCTGCCTGCTTATCGCCTGCGGGGCCGCAAACGTCAAGCTAGACAAAACAACGTTTTTAGTCCTATGGTTAAGCCACAAGGGGAGATAAAACCATGTCATTCATGAACTTCATCCAAAGCATGCTTAGCAGCGAGCAAGTCAGCCAGCTCAAAGAGCAACTGCTCAACAACGGCATCGAAGCCGCCAAGGAATTCGCCATGAAGAACGGCATCTCGCCCGAAATGGCCGAGCAAGTCGAAGGTCTGGTCAAAACCGCCGTGACTGACGCCAACGACGCCGAAAACAACGCCTAACCCTATGCCAAAATATATGAAACAGCATCTCGTCACCGCGCTGCTCGCCAGCGCAATCTGCGTGCCCATGGCCTTCGCCCAAGCCAACAGCGTCACCACCCAGTGTGCGGATATGTGGCGCGAAGCCAAAGCCGCCAACAAAACCGGCAAGCAAACCTGGCCCGAATACCTCTCCAAATGCAGCGATAAACTCGCCAAGGCCGAAGCCAAAGCCGAGCCCAAAGCCAAAGAATCCAAAGCCACCGAGCGTAAAGAAACTCGCAAAGAAGCCAAAGAATCCCGCAGCTACGCCGGTAACCCCACTCCCGCCCAAAAAGCCATGTATAAGCGCATGCGCAAGTGCGGTGAAATGTGGCGCGAAGCCAAAGCCGCCGGCAAAGAAGGCAACAACACCTGGCCCGAATACTGGGATAAATGCTCGGATAAGCTGAAAAAGTAGAATATTCTCCACATAAGGGCTTGTTTTTAGTAAGTATAAGCCCATACATATTGTTACGGTCACATCCGGCTGCGCGCAAGAACGTGAGCAGCCGCTCACGTTCTTGCGGGCAATCGGTGCCCAGATCAAGTAGGGAGCCCCAAGTAACATTGGGGTTTTGACAATGGCCAAAGGTATCGCCTTCACCGCCACGTTTCATACAGAGCGTGTGAGACTGCAGGGGGGGTGGACATCTTCAGAGCTTGTCGCAATCATCTGGTCCACGTTCAGTGACAAACATGCATTCACCTGCAAGGTCGGAGTCGACGGCCACCAGGCCCACGATCCTAACCTCGGTTGCCCAGCGGGCAAAGAACTGACCGTCACGGTCAGTGGTGAGGCGGTTGGGGATACTGAGGCTTTCAGGGCCAAAGTTCTTCAAATCACTGCAGCTGTCCAGAAGGAGTTGACACTCCCAGCGACAACAGTCGTCTTCTCAATCTCAACAGCGGAAACCGTTGTTGTGAGTAGCGACGCCAACTAACGGGTTCCTACCCCGTTGGTCGCCCGCAAGGGTGGAAAGGGGGGGCTTCGGCTCCCCCTTTTTGGGCTACTCCTGCCCCCGCTTCCACCGCTTCCGCGTATTCGCATCCAACCCACGCTTGCGTAAACGGATATTCTTCGGCGTCACCTCCACCAGCTCATCGTCCTGAATGTACGTCAGCCCATATTCCAGCGTAATGTTGCGCGGCGGCGTCAGCTTAATCGCATCGTCCTTGCCTGCGGCCCGAATATTGGTCAGCTTCTTGGCATGGGTGGGGTTTACTTCCAAGTCATCTTCGCGGCTGTTTTCGCCCACAATCATGCCGTCATAAATGGTCACGGCCTCGCCCACAAACAACGTCCCGCGCGCCTCAAGCTCATTCAGAATATACGCGGTAGAAGTCCCGCTCGCCATGCTCACCAGCACACCATTGCGCCGCCCGGCAATCTGGCTTTTCACCGGCCCATATTCCTTAAATTGCCGCGTCAGCACCCCGGTGCCGCGCGTATCAGTCAAAAACTCACTGCGGTAACCAATCATCCCACGGCTCGGCCCCACAAAAATCAAGCGCTGCTTGCCATGGTGGTCGGCAATCATGTTCACCATTTCCGCGCGGCGCAGGCCCATTTTCTCCATCACCACCCCACTAAACGCCTCATCCACGTCCACAATAATGTCTTCATAAGGCTCAAGTGTGGTGCCATTGTCTTCCTTAAAAATGGTTTCCGGGCGGCTAATCGAAAGCTCAAACCCCTCACGCCGCATTGTCTCAATCAACACTCCAAGGTGCAATTCGCCACGGCCCATCACGCGGAAACTCTCGCTGTTGGCACTCTGCTCAACCCGCAGTCCTACGTTGGTCTCGGCTTCGGCAAACAACCGCGCACCAATCTCACGACTGGTCAGCTTTTTGCCCTCGGTTCCGGCCAGCGGACTATCATTCACACTAAAGGTCATCATCATCGTCGGCGGGTCAATGTCCACCGCTGGCAGCGCCTCAGTCAGCGAAGGCTCGCCAATCGTATGGCTCACATAAGCATTGGCCAACCCCGCAATTGCCACAATGTCGCCAGCACTTGCCTCATCAATCGCAATTTTTTTCAGGCCCTGAAAGCCAAAAATCTGCACTGCCTTGCCCTTATCAATCTCGCCACCGTTGCGGTCCAGCGCCTTAATCGCCATGTTCTTCTTCACCGTGCCGCTCATAATCCGCCCGGTCACAATCCGCCCCACAAAATCATTGCGCTCCACCATGCTCACCAGCATCTTAAACGGCGCCGCCGCATCCACCACCGGCGCTGGCACATGCTTCACCACCAAATCAAGCAGCGGAAAGCAGTTTTCGCCCTTCACCTTCGGGTCATTGGTCACCCAGCCCTCGCGGCCCACGGCATAAAGAATTGGAAAATCCAACTGCTCATCATTTGCCCCAAGGCTATCAAACAGGTCAAACGTCTCGTTCACCACTTCATCAGGCCGCGCATCGCTGCGGTCAATTTTGTTAATCACCAAAATCGGCTTCAGCCCAAGCTGCAACGCTTTGCCCAGCACAAATTTGGTCTGCGGCATTGGCCCTTCGCTGGCGTCCACCAGCAACACCGCACCGTCCACCATGCCTAAAATCCGCTCCACTTCGCCGCCAAAGTCGGCGTGCCCTGGGGTATCCACCACATTAATCCGCAAGCCCTTATAGGTAATGCAAGTGTTCTTCGCCAAAATGGTAATCCCGCGCTCGCGCTCCAGGTCATTGCTGTCCATCGCCCGCTCAGCAACCTTTTCATTGGCGGCAAAGGTGCCAGTTTGCTTCAAAAGCGCATCAACCAAAGTCGTCTTGCCATGGTCAACGTGGGCAATAATCGCAATGTTCCGAATATTTTCGCGTGGGGTAGCAGCCATAATTCTAAATCTCCAATTTCGGCCTGCTTGTAGCCCATTTCCACCGCCAACACCAGCCCCCCACAAGAATAATCAGCAATTTCAATCCATCTCGATGCCCCTGAAAGCTCCCAAACCGTGGGACTCCGTGCCGGAAGGATGATGGGCCGATTTTTTCCTATCAAAAAATCGGGGTGCCCATCACCTATCCGGCACCACCCGTGTCGCCAACTATCCACAAAGCTCCCAACCCAAACCCCGAATATCCTTAACACCCTTAACATCCTAAATACCCTCCTCCCCAAATAATTCTCCCCCCACCCCTTGTATTTTTCAATAACTTAGTCCATACCCCAACCAATCGTCACATAACCGTATGTGGAATTCTCCCCAAATCAGGTTAGGCGCCCAACCGCAGCAATGGGGGTAAAATCCTCCCAGCGCCGCACCAACATAAGGTAGAACCCACAATGGGATTCAGCACGCTCCACCTCAACGCCAACCTGCTCAAAGCATTGGCCGAAGGCAACTTCACTACCCCAACCCCTATCCAAGCGCAGACCATCCCCGCCATTTTGCAGGGGAAGGACGCAATGGCCTGCGCCCAAACCGGCAGCGGCAAAACCGCCGCCTTCGTGCTGCCCGCGCTGCACAAAATCCTCAGCGGCCCCAGCCAAAAGCGCGGCCACGGCCCACGGGTGCTTATTCTTACGCCCACGCGTGAACTCGCCCAGCAAATCACCGATACCACCCGCCTGTTCACCAAGCACGCGCGCATCAGCAGCGGCGTGGTCATCGGCGGCGTCAGCTACGGCCCGCAGTTCCGCCTGCTCGCCAACCCGCTCGATATGCTCATCGCCACCCCCGGCCGCCTGATCGACCACCTGCAAGAACGCAAGGTAGACTTCAACCGCGTGGAAATGCTGGTGCTCGATGAAGCCGATAGAATGCTCGACATGGGCTTCTTAAAACCAGTGGAAAAAATCATCGCCGCTCTGCCCGCCAAGCCACAAATCCTCCTGTTCTCGGCTACCTTCAGTCCCGAAATCGAAAAAGTCGCCGCCCGCATCCTCCAGCAGCCGCACCGCGTCCAGCTTGCCCAAACCCGCCAAAACCACGCCGATATCACCCAACATCACTACCATGTTGATAACACCGAGCATAAGCAAGCGGTGCTGAATCATATCCTCAAACAACCCGAAGTCACCCAAACCATTATCTTTACTGCTACCAAACGTAACGCGGATAGATTGGCCGAAACCCTTGAAAAGAAAGGCTTTGCCGCCGGAGCCCTGCACGGCGACATGAAGCAAAACGCCCGCAAACGCACCCTCCAAGCCTTGCATAACAATCAGTTAAAGGTGCTGGTAGCAACCGACGTCGCCGCCCGTGGGATAGATGTGAAAAACATCAGCCACGTCGTCAACTACGATTTGCCAAATCTTCCAGAGGATTACACCCACCGCATCGGCCGCACCGGCCGGGCAGGGGCCAGCGGCGTCGCCATTTCGCTCATTTCCCCACCCGATTTGCCCGTGCTGCGCGATATCGAAAAACGCCTCGGCAAACCCTTCGTGTTCCAAAGCATCAAGGGGCTGGAAAGCACCTTTAGCGAAGCCGACTTTCGCAAAATCATCCCCACCGAACTCCCCCCCGGCCGCCCCAAACAAGGTGGCCAGCGCCGAGGCGGCGGCAGCAACTACAGCGGCGGCCCCCGTGGAAACTTTAGCGGCCAACGCAGCGGCCGCGCGCCAAACCATGGCAAAGGCGCTGGCTTTGGTGGCGGAAATAGAAGCTTCGGTGGCGGCCGCCCCCAAGCCCCCCGCCGCAGCAGCACCAGCCGCTAGGTGACACATCCCCTCTTGTAATTAGTGTATCCCACCCTATATACATATATATCAACCAATGAAAGGATTAGGTAATGACCATCCCAACCCCTACTATTTTTGCCATGCAAGCATTGCAAGCACAGGCAAAAGAGAGAACTGCTGAACTGGCTGGCTTAAAAGAAGCTATTAGGATTGCACAAGAAAAAGCTAGAGAGGCACTGAATGCACTCGAAAAATATGCTGAAGAAAACAGAGAATTACTTCTCGCTGAAGCCGCAGAAGCGGGTCTGCCTATTCCAGTTCCATTCCCAGATGGGATGGATACGGCTGAGTACTCAGATCCTGCAGCTCGTTCGGCTTTTATGTTTAATGTCACCTTTAGCCATGATCCTGATGTTGAGGGGCTTCCAGGGGAACCTGAAGGTACACCCGAAGATTTAGAAGCTTTTTATAAAGCTTTTCCCGGTGAACGTCCTGAAATAGAAGAAAATGACTTAGGTGGTGGTTTAGCCTAACTAAGGCCCAAACACCCTCTAACCCTTGCCGCCGTGGAGAAGGCCGCCTATAGTCCTTCTCCATGTGCGGTATCGCAGGCCTCAGTCTGCCCAAAGGGCAAAAAACCAACCAGCAGCAGCTCCAGCCGCTGGCCGATAACGTGGCCCATCGCGGGCCGGATGGCCAAGGCTTCTTCACCCACAGCACCCTCGGCTTGGCCCATCGAAGATTGTCTATCCTCGACCTCTCCACCGGCAAACAACCTCTCAAAACCGGCCCGCAAGGCGCCCCCATCGCACTGGTGGCCAATGGCGAAATTTATAACTACCAACACCTCCAAGCCCTCGCCAAACAGCACGGCGCCATCCTCACCACCGGCTCCGATTGCGAACCTCCCCTCCACCGCTTCGCCCACATCGGCCAAGCGATGTTCGCCGAACTCCAAGGCATGTACGCCATCGCGGTGGCCGACGCCGCCACCGAAACACTGTATTTAGCCACCGACCCCTTCGGTATCAAACCACTCTATTACGCCGAAACCGGCATCGGCTTCATCTTCGCCTCCCAGCCCGCCGCCATCACCCGCAGCGGCTGGGTCAGGGCGGAAGCCAACAGCGCCGTCCTCCCCCAACTCCTCAACCGCCACTATTCCACCGGCGCCGCCACCCTGTTCAAAGGCATCCACCGTATGCTCCCCGGCGAACGGCTGGTGGTGCGCCACGGCAAAATCATCAGCCGCAGCCGCCAACTGCCCAAGTTGCTGCCTGCCCAAACCTTCAGCGGCAGCCCACTGAAAGTCTTTGAAGACCAACTCACTGCGGCGGTGGAACGCCACCTTCAGTCCCACGTTCCCTACGGCATCCTGCTCTCCGGCGGGCTCGATTCCACCGCCCTCACCCTCGCCATGCAGCGCCTCGGCGCGCCTATCCACGCCTTCACCGCGCATATTCAAGGCGCCCCGAATGAATCCATCGCCGCCGCCAGTTTGGCCCACAGCGTCGGCGCCAAACACACCACCATCCCCTATGGCGCCGCCGATTTCTGGCCCATGCTCGCCAAGTTAGCATGGCACATGGATGACCTCACCACCGACTACGCCGCATTGCCCCTCCTCAAAATCACCCAAACCGCCAACCAACACGTCAAAGTGCTGCTCTCGGGCGAAGGCGGTGACGAACTTTTGGCCGGCTACAGTTCCTACCGCAAAAACACCAACCCCCTGCTGGCGTGGTGGAAAAACCGCCGCAGCGGCGACGCCGCCCCCTTCAGCCAATTCTTCACTCAAGCGATGCCCACTCCCACTACCAGCGCCCAGCCATGGCCCACCCAAGGCTTCAGTAAACTCCAGCATAAACAGGGAGCCGATATCAACGGCTGGCTGGCGAACGACCTACTGCTCAAGCTCGATAGAACCACCATGGCCCACGGCATCGAAGGCCGCGTGCCCTACCTCGACGACACCTTTAGCCAGTTCGCCTTTAGCCTGCCCGATGAACTCAAAGTCAGCACCCATCAAGGCGAAACCTACGGCAAATTCATCCTCCGCCAGCACCTCGCCGCCCACGGCCACACCACGCTGGCCTGGGCGCGTAAGCAAGGTTTCAGCGTTTCAGTCGGCACCTTCATGGCCGAACGTAAAGACTTCCTCGCCCACCTCTGGCAACACTCCCCCATCCTCCAAACCATCCTCAAACCCACCGCCAAAAACCTGCTCAACAACCTCACCCACCCCAAAGCCGCCAACCTCGCCTTCAGCCTCACCCTCCTCGCCCTCTGGCACCGCCTCCACGTGCAAAATCACCCACTCCCCGCCGTCACCGAAACCCTCACCCAAGGCAAAAATTAAATGCTCTCCTACCAACACGCCTACCACGCTGGCAATCTGGCCGATGTCGCCAAACACACCCTCTGGGCGCTGTTATTGCAACACGCCACCCAAAAGCCCACACCGCTGTATGTCTATGAAACCCACGCCGCCCGCGGCCTCTATCCCGTCAACACCCCAGAGATGCAAAAAATCACCGAATACCAATCCGGCCTCGCCCAACTCTTCCCCAAATATCAAACCGAACCCAATTTCAATTCAAATCCCTACCTCGCCACTGTCCAGCACCTCAATCCTACCGGCCAACTCGCCTTCATCCCCGGCTCTCCGGTCATCGCCGCACATCTGCTGCGTGAAGCCGACCATTTGCATCTGGCAGAAAAACATCCCCAAGAATTCGCCCACCTCAAGCAAAGCCTGCACCGCCCCAACCTGCATCTGCACGCGGCGGATGGCCCCACCACCATCCCCAAACACATCCGCCAAGGCCAACGCACGCTGGCCCTGATAGACCCCTCGTACGAACTGAAAACCGAATATGAATCCACCGCCCAAGCCGCCGCCGCCATCTTCCACGCCAACCGCCACGCGGTGGTGATGATCTGGTATCCGCTGTTGGTCAACCAAAACCGCCTGATCCTCACCCGCGCGCTGAAATCCCTCAACGTGCAAGCCACTTGGCTGGCCGAATGGCGTTGGCAAAAGCCCAAGCAGCAAGGGATGCACGGCTCTGGCCAAGTTATCCTCAACCTGCCCTACCAGCTGGAAAACACCCTCACCCAAGCCCTGCAAACCCTCACCCAACAGCTCAAAATCAAAGAACCCCACAACCTCACCACCAAATTCCTCACCCCCCGCCGCTAAATCAGCAGAAGGGGTTAAGGGGCGAAGCCCCTTACGGCCCTATGGGCCGTCATCCCAGCG
>RFNJ01000172.1 GCA_009927255.1 Pseudomonadota bacterium
TTCTCTTTTGTGCTTTATGACGGTTGGCGCGAGCCGTTCGAGGATGCAGGCCCGCGTTGAGTGCTTCGTAGAGAGGGCTACACGGGTGGTGCCGGATAGCTAGCGGGGCCCCAGCATTTGCATAGCGGCAAATGCTGGCCCGCTTGGCTTCCGGCACGGAGGCCCACGTTTGGGTGGTTTTTAGGTTGCTTTGTTTTTAGGATGAAAAAAGTGTGACAAAATTGGTATGTATGCGCTAGGGTGTGGCTTGGATTTGAGGATTTTTTATAGTTTAGAGAAGGAGAGAGTGTGATGCCGAAGATAACTTTGCCGGATGGCAGTGTGCGGGAGTTTGCGGGCGAGAGTGTAACGGGTATGGAGATTGCGGCGAGTATTGGGGCGGGGTTGGCCAAGGCGGCGGTGGCGATTGAGGTGGATGGCAAAGCGCAGGACTTGAGCATGCCCATTAGCCACGATGCGAGCATTAAGATTGCCACCGCCAAAGATGCGCTGGGGCTGGATACTCTGCGCCACACGATGACGGCGCAGGTGCTGACCCGCGCGGTGTTTGATTTATTCCCCAACACCCAGCTGGCGATTGGGCCGACGGTGGACAATGGGTTTTATCATGATGTGTTGGCGCCCAAGGCCATTTCTGCCGACGACTTGCCGAAGATTGAGGCGCGGATGCGGGAGATTTTGGCCGAGCCAAATACTGTGGTGCGCGAGCATTGGGAGCCGGCCAAAGTGGAGGCGTATTTTGAGAGTGTGGGCCAGCCGTTTAAGGTGGAATTGGTGCGTGATGCGGTGGCGCGTGGCGAGTTGGTGGAGGGGAAGTATTTATCGGTTTATATTCAGCGGGGCGCGGATGGCAGCCAGAAATACTTGGACCTGTGCCGTGGGCCGCATGTGCCGACGTTTGAGAAATTGCGCGGGTTGGCGTTTACCATTTCCAGCCTGGCGGGGGCTTATTGGCGGGGGGATAGTGCCAATCAGCAGTTGACGCGGCTTTATGGGTTGGGGTTTGCCAATGCCAAAGAGCTGGAGGCGTATCAGCATATGCGGGCGGAGGCGGAGAAGCGGGATCATCGGAAGATTGGGCCAGCGTTGGGGCTTTTCCACTTACAAGAAGAAGCGCCGGGGCAGGTGTTTTGGCATCCGGCTGGGTGGACAATTTACACCGAGCTGACCGACTACTTGCGGCGCAAGCTGGATGCGGCGGGGTATGTGGAAGTGAACACGCCGCAGCGGGTGAATAAGGTGCTTTATCAGAAGAGTGGGCATTGGGATAATTATCGGGATAATGCGTTTATTGTTTCGGATGATTTGGCGCGGCCGGTGGTGAATCCGGAAGAGCATGCCGACAAACAGCACGTGACGCTTGGTGCTTTGAGCAAGCAAATGGACATGCTGGATTTGCATATGCTGAAGCCGATGAATTGCCCTTGCCATGTGCAGATTTTCAACCAAGGAGTGCGGAGCTATCGGGACCTGCCGTTACGCATGGCGGAGTTTGGGCGGTGCATGCGCAATGAGGCGAAGGGTGCGCTGCATGGCATTATGCGAGTGACCAGTTTTACGCAGGATGACGCGCATATTTTTTGCACCACCGAGCAAATTCAGCCCGAGAGCAAGCTGTTTTGTGACCTGCTGAAGAGTGTTTATGCCGACCTTGGGTTTAGCGATTATTTTGTGAAGCTTTCCACCCGCCCTGACAAGCGGATTGGCGATGATGCGCTGTGGGACAAGGCCGAGAACGCGCTGGCGGATGCGTGCAGGAATGCGGGGTTGGAGTTTCAGTTGAATCCTGGTGAAGGGGCTTTTTATGGACCGAAGTTGGAGTTTGTGCTGCGGGATTGCATTGGGCGCGACTGGCAGTGCGGAACGCTGCAAGTAGACTTTAACATGCCGGTGCGATTGGCGGCGCATTACACCACGGCGGAGGGCACACGCGAGCCGTGCGTGATGCTGCATCGCGCGATTTTGGGCAGCCTTGAGCGGTTTATTGGGATTTTGATTGAGAACAGCGAAGGGAAATTCCCGACGTGGTTGGCGCCGGTGCAGGCTTTGGTGATTCCGATTGCGGATGGGCAGGTGGCGTATGCCAATGAGGTAGCAGCGCAGTTGCGGGGGAGTGGGATTGCGACCGCGACGGGGGGCGTGCGCGTGGAAGTAGATGCCAGCAATGAGCGGATGCAGAAGAAGATTTTGTTTGGGCAGCAGCGGAAAATTCCCTACATGTTGGTGGTGGGCAAAAAGGAGGCCGAAGAGGGCACGGTGGCGGTGCGGTTGCGCGATGGGACGGACCTTGGGGCGAAGCCGTTGAGTTGGCTTTTGGAGCGGGTGCGGGGGGAAGTGATAGGGCGGAAGGATAGCTAACGAGCAGATGCCTCGATTCCTAAAAGGAACCGAGGCACCTGCAGGCCCGACTACTTGCCCTTGGGCTTACCCGTGCCGGGCACGGGGACGCCGCGCACCGGAATGGTGCTGGACTTGGCCTTGCCCTTGCGGCAGAGGCGGCGCTTTGCCTCGCTGTTGGAGATGTTGTGCTGGGCAGCGTAGCGCTCGACGTTGACGTTGGCCATGTCTGGTCTCCATGTTAAAACAGTCAAGTTCCCTCTCAGGGAACGTTGGTCACCGTTTCCTGATACAGACAAGTATGCAGATAATGGCAGGCTTTTGATTTTGCAAGGGGTGTGGTAGAAAATATTTTATGCGTGCGGATAAATATTTGGATTTTTGGGCCATGGCGGTGGTTTTGTTGGCAATTGGTTATGGGCTTTGGAAGCCGATTTGGGACTGGGATGCCACCGCCTATTTGGCTTTGGCGCGGAGTTTGGGGGAGGCGGATTGGGGGAAAATTCATGCGTGGACGTATGAGCAGTTACGGTTTTTGCCCCCCCGTGACCACTTGCTGTTTTTGACGTGGGAGCCTTTTCGGGCGCGGTTGGCAGTTGACCCCGAAAGCTTGCGGCAAGTGACGGCGTTTTATGCCGAACGGGTGGGATATTATACTTTACTGGCGGGGCTGATTGGGCTGGGGGTGCCGGGGACTTGGGGGATTACGGCGATTAATGTGCTGGCGCAGGGCGTTATGGGGGCGGCGGTTTGGGGGTGGTTGCGGCGGATTTCGGATTCGAAATGGATGGTTTTGGTTTTGGCTGTGGTGATGTTTTACCCGAGTGTGATGAAGGTTTTGCGGTGGAGTAATCCGGATGGGTTGGTGGCGGCTTTGATGGTTTTGGGGTGTTATTTGGTGTTATTTAGACGCGATTATTGGGGAATTTTGGTGTGGCTTTTAATGGTTTTGTGCAAGCCGAATACGGCTTTGTGGTTGGCGCCGTTGGGGTTGTGGTTTTTGTGCGCCAAGGACTTTGGGCGGGCGGCGGCGCTGGTGGGGGTGGGCATGGTGGCGGGGGTTTTGCACTTTAGCTTGCCGGCTTATGGCGCGCCGCTGCTGTGGGCGCATACCTGGGGGGCGGGGCCGTTTGTGCGGCCGGCGGAGGTGGTGGTGCCGTTCCGGTTTGAGGATTATTGGGGGTATTTGACGATGCGGGCCACAGGTTTGGGAGGGCGGGATTTGATATTGTTTGGGCTGATGTGGCTGAGTTTGGCGGTGCTGTGGCTGCGGGGGGGGCGGCGGGAGGCTTGGTTTGGCACGTTTTTGGTGGGTGGGGTGATGGTGCAGGTTTTGGGTTTCCCCGGGTTTTGGGAGCGGCTTTATACCGGGCCGGTGCTGGTGTTGGTTTTGCTGGCGGGCACTTGCGTGACTACTTGCATTGGGGAGGCAAACTGGGGTATGGCTAAGGAATACGCAGCTGCCAAGCCGCGGCGTAGGACCAAAGAGCAACCAAGGAGGAGTGTTAAACATCGGACGATTTAAGGGGACGCCGGACCGTAACCGGCAGAACGAACACCGGATTAATGGTGAGATTAGAGTGCCAACCGTGCGGGTGATTGGCCCCGAGGGCGAGAATTTTGGCGTGATGAGCAGCCGCGATGCGGTGTTTAAGGCCCAACAGTTGGGATTTGATTTGGTGGAGATTTCGCCGCAGGCTATCCCCCCTGTGTGCAAGATTTTGGATTATGGGAAATTCCGCTTCCAAGAAGCCAAGCGCAAGGCGGAAGCGAAGAAAAACCAGCATATTGTGGAAGTGAAGGAGATGGTGTTCCGGCCCAGCACCGAGACCCATGACTACCAAATTAAGCTGCGTAAGATTAAGGAATTTTTGGACGAAGGGAACAAGGCTAAGATTAACTTGCGCTTTAGGGGCCGCGAAACCACCCACCTTGAGATTGGCCATGCGATGATTGACCGGATTATTGCCGATACGGCGGATGTGGCGAAGGTGGATTTTAGAAGTGGGCTGGAGGGGCGGTTTTTGACGCTGGTGTTGAGCCCGGAGAAGAAGAGTAAGAAGGTGGATAAGGCGGAGTAGGGTTCAGGGACTCAGGGTGCAGGGTTCAGGGGGTGTGGCCCGGGTTGGGAGCTTATGGTGAGGACGAAGCGAGGACGTTGGTGGGTCCCCGAATGGCCGTGAGGGGATTGCTTTTTCTTGTTTCGTGCTGGCCATTCGAGGACGGGCGGCCTGATTTTTATGGTTTTTAGTGGGGCTTGGCGCTGGAGTAGTATGAACGAACAAAGGCCTCCGCGTGGAGGCCTTTGTTAGCTTTGCTGATGGGTTACTCTACCATATCAAGGTAGGGGTATTTTAGCGGCTGCGCGAGGAAGTCATCTGCTTCGGGGTGAGTGGTGGGAATATCCACATGTTTTTGAAATACCCCTTGGTGGAAGCCACCTTTGGCTATTGCCTTTTTCTTGCGGGCACGGCCAACTTGTTGGGGCGTTATTTTGGATAATCTCATGATGGTGAGCATAACTTCTTGCATGTCGGCCAGTTCAGCAATGATTTCAGCTTTATAGCTTTTTTAGAGGGCTTGCTGAGTTTCAGTAGCTTCTTCCACCAGCTTTGCAGCGAGCGCCTTAAGCAATGTATCGCCGCGAATGTGGTGATATTCGGGGCGGCAGCCTTCGGCACGTTGCGTTGTTGGTACGTTGTCGCGCACCAGTTTGTTGAATTGGAAACGGTGGTAGGGCATGGGTGGCTCCGTGTGTTGCGATGATGCTGTATAGCGGGGGACTTCGGTGGAGGGCAAGGAAAAAGGGGGATAGGATTATAGGGTGTTAGGGGCTGACTAAGAGATGTAGGTCTGATTTGTGTGCTTCGTGGAGAGTTGGCGACACGGGTGGTGCCGGATAGCCAGCAGGGCCCCAGCATTTGCATAGTGGCAAATGCTGACCCGCTTGGCTTCCGGCAC
>RFNJ01000180.1 GCA_009927255.1 Pseudomonadota bacterium
CCCCCGGCGCCTCAGGCCGCCGCTTCACCGCCTCTTCCGGCGCACTCACCAGCGGCGGTTCAATCTGCGCACTCCTAATTTGGTCACGCTGCACAAAAGCATAAATCACCATTGCCACAAAACCACAGCCCACCAGCGCCACCAAGCTCAACTTCAACCACTTCAAAATCATCGGGCCCATCACAAACTCTCCATATTTTCATAAAATATATTCACAAAAACCACCACAATCAGCATTCTTCCGCCAAAAACGCCATCTCTCACATGCTCTCTGGTGCCAAAACACCACACACCTTCAGCACATCGGCCAAAATCACCTGCGCCGCCCGCGCCACCTGCAAGCGCACCGCCGTGGCCTTGGCATCCGCGGTATCCAGCCATTTTTCGGCGCCATACCAATGATGCACCGCCGCCGCCAAAGCACTCGCAAAGTTTGCCAAGCGGTGCGGCTCCAAGCTCGCCGCCGCTTGCTCCAGCACCGCCGGATACACCATCACCTGCCGCACCACCGCCCGTGCCGCCGCGCTCAATTCCTGCCCTTCCAGCGCCGCCAATGCAGCCTCCAAGGCAGCCTCATCCACCACATCGGCGGGCTGAACAATCCCCAAATCCCCCGCTTGCCGAAACACCGCACACAGCCGCGCATGGGCATACTGCACATAAAACACCGGGTTCTCCATGCTTTTTTCCACCGCCTTGGCAAGGTCAAAGGTCAGCGCGGTGGTCGGCTTCACCGTCAGCATCATAAAGCGGAAGGCATCCACGCCCACTTCATCCAGCACTTCACTCAAAAGCATAATATTCCCTGCGCGCTTGGAAAGCTTCACCGGCTCGCCATTGCGCAAAACTTTCACCATTTCATAGGGCACGGGGTGATAGGCATCAGCCCGCCCGCACAGCGCCTCAATCGCCTTGGCCAGCGGCTTAAACGCCCCCGCTTGATCAATCCCCACCACCGTCACCAGCTTATCAAAGCCGCGCTGCAACTTATCCATGTGGTAGGCAATATCCTGCCCAAAGTAAGTCGGCTGCCCCGCCCGATTATACACCGCTTGGTCTTCCCCCAAGCCAAACGCGGTGGCCCGAAACAGCGTCAACTCCACCGGCACATAATTGGCCACCTCTTTGCCTTTGGGCGGCGGCAAAGTGCCCTCAAACACTAAATCTTTGGCGCGCAGCGCCGCCACCGCCTCAGCCATCGCGCTGCCTTGGTGCATCGCAAATTCACTAAAATAGCGGTCAAAAGTAATGCCCATGCGCTCTACATCGGCCTTAATCAGCGCCATGCAGCTCTCCACCGCAAAGGCCCGCAGGCCTTCAAACAAGGCGGCTTCATCACGCACCGCCAACCACTTGTCGCCATCACGCGCGCGCAACTGCTTGGCAATCTCAATCAAATACTCGCCCGGATACGCCCCCTCCGGCAACATCACCTCCTCCCCAAACAGCTGCCGATACCGAATATGCAAACTGTTCACCAAAACCCGTATCTGCCCGCCCGCATCGTTCACCAAATACTCCCGCCACACGGTGTGTCCCACGCGCTCCAGCATCCGCGCAATCACATCGCCAAACACTGCATTGCGCCCGTGGCCCACATGGATTGGCCCGGTAGGATTAATGCTCACATACTCCACCAAATACTTCTGCCGCGCTGCCACCGCCAAGCGGCCAAACGCCACGCCCCATAGTGGCACCGCCAGCGCCAATCGCAGCAATTCGCGCAGCCGCAGCGTCATGTTCACAAAGCCCGCGCCCGCCAGTTCAATTTTCTCAAACAGGTTCGCATGGTCACGCAACAGCCCGTCCATCACCTGCTGGCCAATCACCCGTGGATTCGCCGCCAACGGCTTGGCCAACACCATCGCCGCATTGGTGGAAACGTCGCCAAAGCCTTCGTCACGCGGCAACTCCACCCCTACCGCTTGCACCAGCTTTTCTTCTACCTTATCACCAAACAGCCCACGCACTTGGCCACGAATGGCCTCACGCACCTGCCCCAACACCCCCTGCTGAACATCGGCACCATCAGCCGCCATCGCCTGCTTAGCCATGGCCATAAACCCCGCGCAACATCTCCTCTATCTTGGCCTTGCCATCCATCAGTTCGGCCATCCGCGCACGATTTTCGGCCACCACCTCGGCGGGTGCGCGCTGTAAGTAACCTTCATTGCCCAGCAGCGCTCCCACTTTCGCTACATCGGCTTCCAACTTGCCCAATTCCTTGGCCAAACGCTTGCGCTCTTCGGCTACATCCACCAGCTCGGCCAGCGGCACCACCAGCGTCATCCCCGCCACCACCACGGCCACCTCGCCCACCAACGCTGCGCTGTCGCGCCGCGCCAAGGCTTCCACCCCGGCAAGGCTGTCTAAAAAGGCGGTATTGTCTTGCAAAAACTGCCACTCATCTGCCGCCACCTTCACCGCAAACACGCGCATCTTGGTTTTGGGCGCAATCCGGTAAGCCGCGCGCATCTGGCGCAAACCACCCACCACCGCCACCAGTTTTTCCACTTCAGCGTGGCGCGGCAGCAGCTTATCCAACGCCCAAGCCTTGTGCTCTGGCCACTGCTGCATCATCAAAAATGCATTGTCCGCCACCACATGCTTCTGCCACACCGCCTCGGTCACAAACGGAATCACCGGGTGCAGCAGCTTCAGCACCTGCTCAAACGCCCACGCTGCCACCCACTTGGTCTCGGCCACTGCAGCGGCGTCACCCCTACCCGCCAGCAATGGCTTGGCCAACTCCAAATACCAATCGCAAAAAATCCCCCAAAAGAAGTGATACAACGCATCGGTTGCCTGCTGGAATTCATACGTATCTAATGCCGCATCCACCTTCGCCGCCAGCCGCTGCAACTCCACCACCAGCCACGCATTCACAGGGTGGGCAATGCTGCCCAGCTTCACCTGCTGGCGCACCTCAGTCGTCAGCACCACGCCCTGCATTTGCAAAAACCGCGCGGCATTCCACAGCTTGGTGCAAAAGTTACGCCCCTGCTCCACCTTGCCCATGCTCATCCGCATATCCAACGGGCTGGCAATGCTCGCCATCGTCAAGCGCACCGCATCGCTGCCAAACTGCTCAATCAGCTCCAGCGGGTCAATCACGTTGCCTTTGCTCTTGCTCATCTTCTGGCCTTTTTCATCCAGAATTAATCCGTGGGTATAAATCTGCTTAAACGGCGCCACACCCGTCAGCTGCAACCCCATCATCAGCATCCGCATATCCCAAAACGGCAAAATATCCCGCCCATTCATAATCACCGCGCCCGGATAAAACTGCACCAAGCGTCCCCCCTCCTGCGGCCAGCCCTGGGTGGCAAACGGCCACATGGCGGATGAAAACCAGGTGTCCAGAATATCCTCATCCTGTCGCCATTCGCTACCGGGCGCATCCTCCTGCACCCGCACCTCAAAGCCTTCCACGCCCTCTTCACCCTTCAACCACGCCGGAATACGGTGGCCCCACCACAGCTGGCGCGAGATGCACCAGTCCTCAATATTCTCCAACCAATGCCCCATCACCTTGGCATCGCGCTCATTCACAAAAATAACCTCTTTGCGCTCAATCGCTTGCAAGCATTTTTGTGCCAAAGGCTGCCCTTTTACATACCATTGCCACGTCAAAAACGGCTCTAATACGGTATCATCTCGCTCTGCATGGCCCACATTATGCGCATGCTTCTCAACCTTCACCAACTGCCCTAATTCATTCAAATCATTTACAATCTTCTTCCGCGCCGCAAACCTGTCCAATCCTCGGTAAGCCTCCGGGCAATTCCCATTCATCGTCCCATTTTTGTTTAACAAATTGATTAAAGGCACATTTACGCGGTCTTTATGTCGTTGATAAAACGCAAAATCATTAAAGTCATGCGCCGCCGTAATCTTCACCATCCCGCTGCCAAAAGCTGGGTCTACCATCTCATCCGCCACAATCTCAATTTCGCGGTTCACCATCGGCACCAAAACCTTTTTGCCAATCAAGTCCTTAGCCCGCTCATCGTCAGGGTGAATCGCAATCGCCCCATCCGCCAAAATCGTCTCCGGCCGAGTGGTGGCAATCTCAATTCCATCCACCCCACGGTAGCTAAAACCACCGGCAAACTTATAGCGCACATGCCACAAATTCCCCTGCACTTCCTTGTGCTTAACCTCTAAATCGCTCACCGCTGTTTGCATGTTAGGGTCCCAATTCACCAATCGCTGACCCCGATAAATCAACCCCGCCTTATGCAACTCGACAAAAGCCTTATTCACCGCCCGCACATAGGCCGGATCCATGGTAAAACGCTCATTGCTCCAGTCGCAACTAATCCCCAATTTCCGCAACTGCCCAGTAATTTGCCCGTGCGAATAATCTTTCCACTCCCACGCCTTCTCCAAAAATGCCTCACGGCCATAATCAAACCGGCTCTTACCCTCTTTAGCCCACTGCCGCTCCAGCACCACGTGCACCGCAATGCTCGCATGGTCGGTGCCGGGCTGATACAACGCCGCCTTGCCCTGCATCCGCGCCCGCCGCACCAAAATATCCGGCAGCGTATTATCCAAAGCATGGCCAAGGTGCAAAGTACCGGTCACATTCGGCGGCGGCATCATCACCGCAAAGGCCCGCTCTGCGCCAAAGTTTGGGGTAAAGCACCCAGCCCTCTCCCAACGCTCCGCCAAGTCACGCTCAATATCTTGCGGCACATACCGCGTTGCCACCGCGTCACTATTCATTTGTTCACTCACTTGCTGCACCGTCGTTTGGCTCATCCGTCAATTCCATTTCATGAATACAGCCGCCAAACTACCCCAAACAACCCGCCAAAATCAACCAAAATCCTTCTACCCCGCCGTAAAAACTTAACCCTGGTTCAGCTTCCCAATTTCCTCCCGCACCAAACGCTCCACCACCGCAGGCAAATTATCCTTCAACCACCCCTCCACCATGGGCCGCAGCGCCATGGCCAAAACCTCCACCGGCAGCGCCACTTGCGGCAAAGCCCCATCACTCAGGGCCTTCATTTCATAAACCGGCGCCGCTACTTGCTCCACCGCCGCAACAGGCGCAGTCTCACTCATTGGCGCAACAGAAGATACCTCAGCAGCCACCTCTTCCGCTCCCAACGCTGGCTCTTCCATCAGCGCTTTTTTCTGCTCTTCCGCCACCGCCACTTGCTGCTTTTGTTCGGTTGAAATCTCTGCCAGCAGCCGGTCAAACTCATCCGCAGCCTTATCACCCGCAGGGGCAGCAGAAGCCACAGAAGCCGCAGCTATCGCAACTGGTTCAACCATCTTCTTGCTCTCCTCTTGCGCAGGCATAGCACTCACAGCTTCATTCACAGCAGGATTCACCGCAGCTTGGCCCTGCTCAGCCTCCACCAAAGGCTTGGCCTGCCCGGTTTTGGCAAAAGCATGAATATCAATCAAATCATCATCGCCCGCCACCACGCCATCCTTGCTGCTGTTATCTGCCCCCGCACTCACCATTTCCGCTTCGGTCAATTCCAAAACATCATCCGCTGCCAAGTCCACTGCCGTATTTTGGGCCACAGTCACATCAGCCCCTCCGTTCACCTTGGCCGATTGCTCCGCCAACGACGACCGAATAGACGACAAAATATCTTCCATATCAGACTGTTGAGCAGCCATACCACATCACTCCATTGTTCTGTTGCCAGCAGTCTACCATAACTCCAAAGCCCATGCAAAAGCCATAACACACCTCACCATCACCACGCCCCCTGTGGCTTCCACTCCACGAAAAATGCAGCGCCTCAAGCAATTTTCATAGCCCACCTTTTTTCTCAAACGGTCTAAATCCAAACCAAAACGCCAAAATCCCCCCCACCATCGCATAATCCTCAGCGCCCAGCGGCACATCCAAAATTCTCGCCCCCACATACCAGCCAAAAGCCGCAAAGGTAATCACCGGCCGCACCAAGCCACGCAGCAAGTCCACCAACGGCGGCATATTCACCGCATTCATCGCCGTGTCATGCCCCCGCGCCTTATCAATCTCCGCCATCACCGCCGCCAAAGCACGTTCATCACGGCTCAAATAATCGCCAATACTTTTGCCAAGTTCAGTCACGGTTTCTTCACTCACGCCTACCTGCCGCGCCAGCTCTACCTTACGCTTTTGCAGCAAGTCGCCAATCAATCCCGCCACCGCCACCACTGCCGGAATCACACTCATCGCACCACCTCCCGCACATTAAAATTGGGGCATGTCTTGCCCGGATTAAAATCCCGGTGCCCAAACAATCCAATCTCACCAAACATCGCCACCAACATGCCATGAATCCGCCGCAACGCCGCAAACTGCGCCGGGGTAAAATCATGCCGTCCCACCAAGCACGTGCCCACGCTGGTTAAGTTCTGCCCCTCACAGTGTGCCCCCACTTCATCCAGCATCCGCCCCACTTCCACTTCACCGTCAGGCCGAATAATAAAATGATACCCCACATCGCGCCATCCGCGCGCAAGGTGCCAACGCCGTATTTCCACCACATCGCCGCGCAAGCTATCGCTGCAATGCACAATATGTTTATCAATCACACGCATCTTAATACTCCCCCAGCATGCCCCACAAAAACCCCACCAACCCCGAAAGCGCTGCCATGCACCAAGCCACGCCGCCCACAAATCCACGGTAGCGGTGCATTTCTTCACGCAGCGATGCAATCTCCCCGCGTATCGTTTGCAATTCCGCAACAACCCTCTCCATATCCATCATAAAATCCTCCCCAAATTCGCTTTTCGCCTGCCAAACGGGCAGTCGCCATGTTTCCCAAGCTGTTGCCAGCTTGCGCCACGCCCCCCCAACCGTTATTTTAAAATCCATGAACACCAAGCCATCCAAAGCAAGCAGCAAGGCCGCAGCGGCGGAAGGCCCCGCCCCTGCCCTCACCCCGCAGCGCTACAACATTCTCCTCACCCGCCACGGCGAAGAAATCGACTTCGACTTCCCCCCCGCAACGGCCGACCTCATCACCCGCTTCGGCTACCTGGTGCCGCACGATACCCGCTGCAAACCAAGCCTCATCCAAAACGAAGAGAACATTTATGGCCTGCTGGAACCGGTGCTCGGCCGCGGCTACCGTGGCAACTTGGCCTACCACACCCGCAAGCAAGTGATTGTCTCGCTCCACGATACCGCCATCCTCGGTTACCAGCGGCAATCAATTATCGACCCACGCTTGTCCAACGAAGTCGCCTTCTTTTGGGAAATCTACCTCGATCAACGCGTCTTCCCCCAATCACAAGAAGAAGACTGGCAGTCCCTACTGGGCGAAGTGATAACTGCCGAGAAAACCGACCCCGAGGCCGATAAAAAACTGGCCGAAGACATCAAAACCCGCCTGCTGGAACAATCCAAAGCCGACGCCTAAACAAGCCTAAACCCCCCGCTCATCCAGCATCCGCTGCAAGTCCTCCACCACATCATCCAACTGCAGGCGCAACACGCCGCCACCTTGCTGAATCAACACCAATACCTCGCCCTGCTGTTCAAGCTTGATGTTCTCCAACCGCGGATTCAACTGCAAGCTGTTCCAAGCCATCAAAGCAGGCTTGGTGCGGCCTTCCAGCAGCAGCGCCACAATGGTCTGTAGCTGGCCAAGGTTTTGCTGCAACAAAGCCTCCTGCACGCGCTTCTCGTCCAAATACTTCGCCACCGCCCGTTTCCAAGGCAAAAACTGCTGTTCATGCCATTCCTTCACACTCATATCCACCATGTGCTCGCTCCTTCTCCTTTGCTTGGTTAATATAGTCCATTACATAGGCCACGGTGTCACCCCGGGGCATGGCTGGGCCGATTTTTTTCTATCAAAAAATCGGGGCGCCCAGCCTGAGCCCGGGGTTACATAAAGCACACCCCAAAACCCTACTGGCAAGCCAAACACTCCTCATACTTCGGCGCCGCACTCTCAGTGCCCGTCGCCTTCATCTGAACCTTCGGCGCCGCCACAGCAGCCGTATCCCGCGTCGGCATGCTCACCACCTCGGCCCGCTGCAAGCTCTTGCTGCGGCAGTAATACAAGGTCTTCACCCCCTTCTTCCATGCCATGTAGTGGATCATATGCAAATCGCGCTTATGCACATCCGCTGGCAAGAAAACGTTCAAGCTCTGGCTCTGGCAAATATAAGGCGTGCGGTCCGCCGCATGCTCAATCAACCAGCGCTGATCCAACTCAAACGCAGTCTTAAACACATCCTTTTCGGCATCGCTGATAAAATCCAAGTGCATCACACTGCCACCATTCACCGTAATGCTGGTCCAAGTCTCCTCATCATCGCGGCCATATTTCGCCAAAATCGGCTTCAAGTGCTTGTTGCGCACATTAAAGGTGCCACCCAACGTCTTGTGGTTGTAACTATTCGATGGGTAAGGCTCAATCCCCGGGCTAGCATTCCCGCAATAAATGCTGGAACTCGCATTCGGCGCAATCGCAATCTTATTGCTAAAGCGCTCCTTCACCAGCACCTCAGCCGCATCGGGGCACGGCCCGCGCTCTTCCGCCAGCTTCACACTGGCACGGTCGGCACCTTCTTTAATATGTTTGAACATCTTCTTGTTCCAAACCTTGGCCATCACGCTCTCAAAAGGTATTTTCTTGGCCTGCAAAAAGCTATGGAAACCCATCGCCCCCAAGCCCACACTGCGCTCACGCAAAGCACTGTAGCGGGCCGCTTCAAACTCTGGCGGCGCCCGATCAATAAAATCCTGCAAAATATTATCCAAATAGCGCATCAAGTCCTCAACAAACATCGGCTCAGCGCTCCACTCCTCAAAGTTCTCCAGGTTCACGCTGGAAAGGCAGCACACCGCCGTCCGATCCTTCCCATACTGGTCAACCCCGGTGGGCAGCACAATCTCGCTGCACAAATTGCTCATCTTCACCATCAAGCCCTGCTTTTTGTGGTGCTCCGGTATCGCGCGGTTCACCGTATCACTAAACATCATATAAGGCTCACCCGTCTCAATCCGGCAGGTCAGCATCCGAATCCACAGGTCCCGCGCCTTCACCTGCTTAACCGGCTGCTTGGTCTTCGGGCTGCGCAAATCATACATCGCATCCTGCTCAACCGCGCGCATAAACGCATCGTCAATAATCACTGCATTGTGCAAAAACAAAGCCTTGCGCAGCGGGTCACCGCCAGTTGGCCGCCGAATTTCAATAAACTCCTCAATCTCTGGGTGCCAAACGTCCAAATATACCGCCGCCGCCCCACGCCGCTGCGCCCCACGGTCAATCGCGGCCGAAAGGCTATTCTGCACCACAATAAACGGCACCACCCCACTCGCCTTGCCCTTAATCCCAATCTGCTCACCAATGCTCCGAATATTCCCCCAGTAAGTCCCCGTACCACCGGTATTCGCCGCAATCCACACACTCTCATTCCACTTCTGCACAATGCTGTGCATATCATCCTGCACTTCGCTCAAGTAGCAACTAATCGGCAGCGCACGGGTCGCCCCACCATTGGCCAACACCGGCGTGCTCGGCACAAACCACAATTTACTCATATAATCATAAAGGCGCTGCGCATGCTCAGCATTGTCGGCATAAGCACTGGCCACGCGGGCAAAAGCATCTTGCGGGCCTTCACCGGGCAACAAATAACGGTCTTGCAGGGTGGCCATGCCAAAGTCGGTCAGCAAATTATCGCGGCTGTAATCAATCTTCACGTCATACATCGCCAGCACCCTTTCGTTTCATCACCCGTCGCAGTCGCCACCAGCGGCCACCACAACATCTTGTTACCCTGCCCGCAGCACCTGTTTGGTCTTTACCACCAACCAAGCACCCATTGCTTCACCTACAGCACCTGTTTGGTTTTCCCAATCAAGCACCATTTTCCCGGAAAAAAAGCAGCGTCACCCACCACCCCCGCCCCGGCTTCCCGTAGCAGGAGGGCTTGCGTCCCAGCTCTCTCCGTATGTCCATCATCATACCCAACTCTCCCCCCCTCACAAGACCCACCAACCCATTGTCGCTTCGGGCAACCCCCTGATATCATGCCACTCCCTGCCCACATTTTAATCACCCATCACCCCCCACGAACCCCAACCCCCTGTGTCATTTGTGTGCATCCACCCCCCAGATGTTGTGTTTGCCACACCTGTCACCCCCCCACCACACCCACATCCTGCGCCCCAACTTACCCATCACTTAAAATACAAGCTCCCAACTCAACTCTTCC
>RFNJ01000044.1 GCA_009927255.1 Pseudomonadota bacterium
CGCGGCAGCTGCGCCAGCAACGGCTCTGGCACCCCTTCCGCCACCAAAACTTCCCCCACCGGCAACCCCGCCAACACCGCCCCCAGCGCCTCCTCTGCCACCGCCCGCACGCCCACTTCACCGGTGGAAACATCCAGCCACGCCAACGCCCCACTCCAAACTTTCAGCGCCCCCACTTCCCCACAAACGGCGGCCAGCAAAACCGCCTGCTTGCCCTCCAAAAAACTCTCTTCGGTCAACGTCGCAGGGGTAAAAACCCGCACCACATCGCGCCGCACCAGCGCATTGCTACCGCGCGCTTTTTTCGCCTCTTCGGGCGTCTCCACTTGCTCCACCAAGGCCACCTTGTGCTGCTTGGCCAACAGCTTGCCAATGTAGCCCTCAGCGGCATGAAACGGCACCCCACACATCGGCACCCCCGCATCGCCCTCTTTCGCGGTGCGCCGACGCGTCAACGTAATCTGCAAAATCTCACTCGCTACCAACGCATCGTCGCCAAACAACTCATAAAAATCCCCCATCCGAAACATCACCAGCGCCCCCGCATGCGCGGCCTTAATCCGCTGGTACTGCTGCATCACGGGGCTATCCGCCACCGCCATCTAAAATTTCCTCAATTGCCGCAACGGTTGCCCAAGCGGCACCGTGCCACTTACTTGCGCTAAAAGCTCAATCTGTGCCGGATGCGTCACCCGCACCAACACGCCATTCACCGGCTCCAAAAACCCCCGCACCAACACATGCCTCCCCTGATACATACCCGCCACATTATCAATTCCCGCGCGTTTAAACCACTTCAAATCACGCTTGCCAATATAAAAACTAAAATCGCGCTGCCACGGCTCAAGGTTATCAGGGTTGGGCGTCGTGTTGGGCCCAGTAGGCCGCACGCCAAAATTAAAATGCCACCGCTCCTTGGTCTCCACCACATTTTTCACCACACCTTGCACCACCATAAACCGCCCAATATCTTCGGCAGGGCAGCAGTCCAGCGCCTCCCGCACCCCCCACCGCGTGGTGCTCCATAGGCCCAACTTCTCCAGCCGCGCCAAACGCTCCAACGGCAACAAATCCACCACGCGGTCGGCATTGTCGGCAAAGCTATAAACATGCGCCAACCCCGTCCGCACCAGCTCACCATTCAACCACTGCCCATCGGGCAAGTAAACCTGCCCCAAGTAACGTTTATACTTATCCATGCGCTTGGCGCCTAAAACCACCCGCACCTCGCTGCCCGAAATCATCCCCACCGTAAACCCCCGCGCCGCCTGCGCCAGCGGCTCATCAATCCGCCCCCGATGCCCCACCTCTGGCGTGTTCACATCCAAAAGCCGCACCTTCTCCCCCGTCGCCAAAACAAACGTATCCCCATCATAAACCTCCACCACCCGCCCCCGCAGCTCCTCAGCAAAGACATGAGATAATGAGACCAAGAAGGCCAAAGAAGTTAAAATCAAAAAACGCAGAAACATACAAAAGCCTTTTTGCTGGTGTCCCCGGCCGGAATCGAACCGGCATTTAGATCTTAGGAGGATCTCGTCCTATCCATTGAACGACGGCGACTCACCACCACCCATACCCAATTTCACGCCAAATTCCAAGCCAAATTCAATCCTAATCCCGCTTCCGCTTCGCCCGCTGCCGCGCCTCCTGCGCCTGCGCCTTGGTGTAAGCACGCGGAATCGTCAGCTCCACCCCTACCCGCAAATTCTCTGGCCGATTACCCACCTTCTTGCGGTTGGCCGAATAAATCAGCGGCCACAACGCCCGCTCACCATAAATCTCACTCCGCGCCGCAATCGCCTCCAGCGTGTCCCCACTCTTCACCACATACTTCGCAGGCTTATCCTCCGCCGCATCACCCTCCCTAAACTCCACTACATTCGCCGCGCTGGCAGTCGCTTTCGGTTCGTCCAGCTTAATCTCCTGCCCCCCACTCTCATCCAAGCGGGAACGCATCTCCGCCATCTTGTAATCAAAATCCCCCGGGCGGCTCTCCAGCGGAACTCCACCCTTCTCGCGCCAATCATTCACCGGTGAACCAATCTTGGTCTCACGGCCCACATTGCCATCACTTGCCCGCACCCCAGGGCTATCCCCCGGCTCCCCAATCGCAATAGCATCCGCCGTCACCGGCATATTCATCCGGTCAGCCATCAGCCCCCAGCCGCCCCCCACTTGGCCAATCGGCCGCATCACTTTGCTGGCACTGCCTGCCATATAGTCCGTCGGAATCAAATCCGTCCGCGTATAAAACTGGCTCCAGCTCTGGTGTTCATGGTCAGGATAATGCGGCTGCAGCACCACCCGCGCCGGCACATTGGCCCCGCGCGGCTGCACCAGCGGGCGCTGCTCTTCGCGGAAGGTAAACGTGCGGTTCATCCAATCACTCACCCCCGCATGCGCGTTGCCCAAAGGCAAACTCGCTGCCCAAAGGCACAGCAGCGGCAACCGCCGTCCCACAAAAAATCCGCGCCCGAAACTCCACATCTGCCGTATCATGCAGCGCATGCACCGCCCGCACAAGCCCGCCGCCCACCGCCGCATCAGCTTTATTGCCCTCGCCGTGGCACTCGCGGCACAAACTCTGCCCGCAATCGCCGAAGTTCTCCAACCAGCCCCTCTCACCATCGCCATCAACACCGCCGCCAAAACCCTCAACCCTGCCATCGCGTCAGATGCCGCCGCCGCCCGCCTCCTCCAACTCACCCACCCTGCCTTGCTGCGCTGGAATGATCACTACCAACCCATCGGCCTCGCCGCCCAAAGCTGCACCCAAACCGCACCGCAAACCATCACCTGCACCCTCAAGCCCAACCTCACCTACACCAACCACACCCCCGCCACCGCCCAAACAATGCAGCAATGGTTCACCCACCTGCAAACCACCCCGCAAAGCCCCTTCGCCACGCCGCTCAAAGGCGTCACCATCACCGCCCCCACCAGTACCACGCTCACCTTCCAACTCCCTAGCCCCACTATTTCCTTCCTCGCCACGCTTACCGAAATCCCCCTCGCCAACCCACAAAACCCCCAGCACGGCTTGGGGCCCTATGTCATCAGCAGCACCAACACCCTCGGTACCACGGTACTCGCCACCACCCAACCCAACCTCCCCCCCGCGCTCACCTTTATGCCAGTGGCCGACGCCACCACCCGCCTGCTCAAACTGAAAAACCACGAAGTTGATATGGTATTAAATGACACCCCCCCCGAACTGGTCAACTGGGCCAAAAACCAAGGCTACCCCACCCTCACCATTCCCAGCACCTCCTACACCTACCTCGGCCTCAATTTCCACAACGAAACCCTCGCCAACCCCCAAGTCCGCCAAGCCTTGGCCCTCGCCCTCAACCGCCCGCTTATCCGTGAAAAACTCTTGGGCGGCATCGCCGAACCCGCGCAAAGCCTGCTCCCATCAGGCCACCCTGCCCGCTGGAACGCACCTGAAGACGTCACCGACCCCTTCAGCGCCGAAACCCTCCTCGATGAAGAAAACCTCCTCCCCGATGGCCAAGGCATCCGCCTCCGCCTCACGCTGCTCACCAGCACCGAAGCCTTCAGCCAACGCCTTGCCCAAGTGCTGCAAGCCCAGCTCGCCAAAGTCGGGGTGGAAGTCACCTTGCGCCCCGCCGAATGGGCCTCGTTCTTCGGCGCCGTGCAAAAGGGCCAGTTCGATATGGTGTTGCTCACCTGGACCGGCGAACTCCAACCCCACTTCTACCACCAAGCCTTCCACAGCAGCCAAACCCCACCCAACGGCTTCAATCGCGGATATGTGAAGGACGCCACCACCGACACCCTCACCAGCCAAATCCTCCAAGCCAAAACGCCAGCCGAGCAAACCCAAGCCACCCGCCAACTCCAACACCACCTCGCCCAATTGCTGCCCTACATCCCCCTCTACACCCGCCACAACACCCTCATCACCGCCCAAAACATCCAAGGCTGCCAACTCTCCAAAAACGGCACCTACCAATCCCTCCTCCCCTGCCGCAAAACCCCAAAATAAAAATTTCAATACGTTCAAACCCCCAAACCGTCGGCCTCC
>RFNJ01000128.1 GCA_009927255.1 Pseudomonadota bacterium
GTGATGTTGGGGAGCATGATGGTGGCCTTTGTTGTTGGTTGGCATAGCTTAAACCTTGGGCAGTGCGAGGGCAAGGGTGGCGCGGTTGTTCTTGCGGGGAAAATGGGCAGCGGCTAGGATTTGGCTTATGTTTCCGGCGCAGCTTTTTACCCATAAATACGACATTGATGACGTGATTGCAGCGCTGTGTGGGGCGGAAGTGATGTGGTTGGATAGCAGTTGTGGGGCGTTTTCGGTGGCGGAGAATATGGCGGTGGGGGAGAAATATCGGCATCGGGTGGAGCCGTTGCCTGTTAGCTTTGTGCGTGGGTTGCTGCGGGATGGCGAGGTGCGGCGCTTGAGTGCGGAGGAGCAATTGCGGTTGGCGGAGATTGTGCAGGGGGCGACGGTGCAGGATTTGCCGCAATTTTTTGATGAGGGGCGGGTGGGTGGCTGGCTGCGCGAGCGGGTGAAAGAGGTAGCGCTGGAGTGGCTGGATGGGCGGGATTTGATTCCGCCGAGCATGCGGCACATTAACCGCGCCAAGGCGCAGGATTTGTGGGAGAGTGTGGGGGCGGGCAAGGTGCGGATTGTGGGGGACACGTGAGATTTTTATGGCTGTTTTTGCTAGGAGTGATCGGGCTGGCTGGTTGCCGTGAGGAGAGGCTGGTGGAGTTGCCGGATTATGGGGCCGCGGTGAGTGGGACGGCGGTGGTTGGGGACAGAATGAATTTGGCGATGTTGGGGAATCCGGCGAATTTGGTGCCTTTCTTGGCAGGGGATAGTGGGGCGGCGACGATTGGGGGGAGTATTTATCAGAGCCTGTTAACTTATGACGGTGATTTGAATTTGGTGCCGGAGGTGGCGGAGAGTTTTAAGGTTTCGGTGGATAATTTGGCGATTGAGTTTAAGCTGCGGCGGGGGGTGGTGTTTAGTGATGGTTCACCGCTGACCAGCGCGGATGTTTCGGCGACATTTCATGCCATTACCAACCCCACCACGCGCACGCCTTATGCCGATGATTACTTACGCGTGGTAAAGTTCGAGACGCCTGACCCTTACACCGTGCGGGTGCGGTATGCGGAGCCATTTGCCCCGGCCCTTTCCAGCTGGGCAGGGTTGCCGATTTTGCCTGCCAAGGTGATTGCGCTGGATGCGGATTTTAACCAGACGCGTTTGAAAGAACAGCCGCTGGGCAGCGGGAGTTATCGGTTGGCGCAGTGGCGGCGGGAGCAGGATTTTTTGTTGGTGGCGAATGAGAAGTCGACGCGGGCGCCGTGGATTGGGCAGCTTTACTATCGGGTGATCCCTGACCAGAGCACCCAGTGGCTGGAGCTGAAGGCGGGCAATTTGGATATGTTAGAGTTGACGCCGCTGGCCTATACGCGGTTGATTGATGGCGAGTGGTTTACACGGCAATACAGCACCTATCGGGCGCTTTCCAACAGCTATGTTTATATGGGGTTTAACCTGAAGCGTGCGCCGTTTGATGACAAGCGGGTGCGGCAGGCGCTGAGCTATGCGGTTGACCGCGAGGGGATTATTAAGGCGGTGCTGTTTGGCCAGGGCGAGCCGATTGCCAGCATTTTTAAGCCGGGGACGTGGGCGTATAACACCAAGCTGGCCCCCTACCCTTTTGACCCTGCTAAGGCGCGGGCGTTGCTGGAGGCGGCGGGGTGGCGTGTGGGAGCGGATGGGGTGCGGGTGAAGGAATTTGGGAATTGCCGTAAAAAAGAAAAGGAGATTGCCGCGCCTTCGGCTCGCAATGACGGCTACGCCGTCTCAGGGGCTTCGCCCCTGAACCCCC
>RFNJ01000094.1 GCA_009927255.1 Pseudomonadota bacterium
GGTGGGGTGGTGAGTGGGACTTATGGTAACTTTGCCAATATTAGTGGTTCAGGGGCGGGGCTGACGAATATTCCGGCGAGTGCGATTGTGGGCTTGGGAGCGAGCACGGCGACGAATCGGATTAGCACCACCAATGTTGCGAGTGGGGCGGGGTTGGCGGCGGTGCAGGCGGATGTGGGGACGGTGAGTTTTACCACCGGTGGGGTGGCGGGGAGTGCTTATCTTGATACGCTGGGGCGGTATGTGGGGCCGGGGATTAGCACAACGGGAATGGTGAGTGCTTCTGCCTTACAGGTTACGGGTTTGCCGATGATTGTTACGGGTACTAATATGTTGTTTGGGCGTATGAGTACTAACATTATTACCGCAACTACGAACACGAGTTTTGGTTTTCAAGCGTTTAACGCAACTGCTCCACAAGGCGCTGATAATACAGCAATTGGTTATTGGTCACTCAGGGCGAATACTACAGGGCTTGCGAATACCGCAAGCGGAGCGGGTGCGCTTTTCACTAACACCTCTGGTAACTATAACACTGCCAACGGAGCGTATGCACTTTACGCCAACAGCGCGGGTAATAGTAACGTTGCCAATGGATACCAGTCTCTTAACGCCAATACGACAGGTAACCAGAATATAGCCAGTGGCATGTATGCTCTTTATAATAATATTACGGGGTCGGGTAATATTGCCACTGGCTATGCAGCTCTCTATTTTAATACTGCGGGGGGCAGCAATGTAGCCAATGGAAGATATTCTTTGTATCAGGTCAGCTCCACCATCGGTCAAAATACAGCTGTGGGAAACCAAGCTCTTTACGGCAGTTCTGCCTCCACCTCCAATGGCTACAATAATACGGCTCTGGGAGCGAACTCCGGGTATAGCATTGATACAGGTTTCCAGAACGTCTTTTTAGGCTATCAGGCGGGATATCAAGTTACGAGCGGTACTTCTAATACGATTATTGGTAGTTATGGAACAACTGGGGGGATTACGACGGGGAGCAACAATATTTTGATTGGTTCGGACGTGCGAGCGCCGAGTGTGACGGGAAATAACCAGCTGAACATTGGTAACTTGGTTTATGCTACTGGGGTTGCTACTGGTGCTGCCGCCAGCGCCGGCAATGTGGGGATTGGAACCGCTGCCCCGCAGACGAGGCTGGAGGTGGCGGGGACGATTAGTGCCACTGGTGTGAGTGTGACGGGGATTGTGAGTGCGACGCGGTTTATTGGGGATGGGAGTGGGTTGACGGGCATTAGTGGCGCAGACAACCTTGGTAACCATACGGCGACG
>RFNJ01000141.1 GCA_009927255.1 Pseudomonadota bacterium
GTGCCAGTAAAGCGCCCACTGCCAGCCAGCACATCGGTAAAGCTGGCATAGCGCCCCTGCACATAAGTCCCACTCACCACATTGGCGGTCAGGGTGGAAAGATTAATCGCCCCACTGTTGCTCACCGCCGCCACCTGTGCGGGAATTCCCGTCAAAGCACTCCAAGCCGCACTCCCCGCCGCCACCCCGGTCAACTGGCTACCATCCCCAATAAACTGCGTCGCACTCACCACACCTGCATGAACGCGGCTCGCACTCACCACCCCACCTTGGCTAGTCGAAATCAGCGCTGCCCCGGTCAAATTCCCACTCATCGCCACACTGCCAAAACCAGCCGTGGCGGCGGTCAAAGCCCCATCCACCTGCGCATTGGTAGTCACCGAAATACTCGCCACATTCAAATTGCTGCCACTCGCCCCACTGTCGCTCACACAGCTCAAGCTGGTGCCATTGCCACTCAAAACTTGCCCAGCCGAACAGGTCGGCAAAGTGGCCAAAGCAAAGGCTTGCACCGTGCCCGGAACCCAGCGGCTGCTGCCACTGTTATATTGCAAAAACTGGCCATTGCTCACGCCACTCACGTTCACATCACTCAGCCCCGCCAAGGTCGGCGTCACCCCCGCGCCCACATCCGCCACACACACTAAACTGCTGCCATTATAACTTAAAACCTGCCCCGCCCCACACGCCGTCAACCCTGTCCGCGCCCAAGCCTGCACGGTGCTATCCACCGGCACCAACGGCCGCCACGTGCTGCCATTAAAGCCCAAAAAGGTGCCACTGGTCTGCCCTGCGGTGGTCACATCATTCAAGTCATTCAAGCCTAAGGTTTCGGTTAACGAACCCGCCCCACTCGCACACTGCAACTGCACCTTGCCATTCACCGTCACCGCGCGCAGCACTTCGCCAGCGGCACAGGCCGCCAGCGGCGTGCTGCCACTCACATCATTGCGCGCAAAATCCTGCACATAGGGGTCACTTTCGCTCTTTAGCGCCTGAAAATTCCGGCACACCAACCGCCCACTCAGCATCACCAACACATCATCCAAGCCACAGTTCGGTATCGTCGCCACCCCTTTGCGGGCAAAGTCATACACAAACGGGTCACTTTCATTGGGCAACCCCTGCTTATCGGCCACACAGCTAAAACCACCGCCACTGGCACTCAAAACCTCCCCACTGCCACAGGTCGGCAACGCCCCCTTGGCCCACGCCTGCACGGTGGGATCAACTTCATCGCTCACAAAGCTCGCTGGCACACAGGCAAAGTCGCCACCCTGCGCGCTCAAAATGGTACCGTTGCCACAGCTCGGCAGCGCCTGTTTGGCAAAGCTCTGCACGGTCGGGTCAGTTTCTTTCTCACAAATCCAGTTATTGCCATCCCAACGCAGCTTCTCAGCGGTATCCCCACACGCCCCCAGCTCAGCAAAGGCATGGGGCTTAATCCGCGCCACATCAGCCTGCAAGCCACCAATATCCGTCTCTGCCTTGGTCAAACGGGCATTGGTCTTGGCATTTTGCAAGCCCCGCCCGCCACTTTGGGTAAAAAACTGTTCTTGGGCCACCGCCTGAATCACCACCTGCCCCGTCAGCAAAATTGCCACACCCACGCACCAAGCCAACCAGCCAAAGCCGGTTGTTCGTCCATAAGGGTGCTTGTGCATCATTTTTCTTATGTTTATCCCTATAAAAGCTGCTGACAGCCTGCCCGCCGCCACCTTTTTTTTCAAAGCCTTCTTCACCCATTTGCCGTTTTTACGCCACACCCTGCGGCCACGGTGCCACAATCGCCCAAAATCCCATCACCAGCGGCCAAAATACTTGCCAACCCCACCCGAAACCGCCTATCAAATACCCATGCAAACCACGCCGAAAGTCCAAAAAGCCATGGTCGTCGTCGGCACGCGGCCCGAAGCGATCAAATGCGCCCCCCTCATCTTGGCACTGAAAACCGACCCCCGCTTCACCCTCAGCGTGGTCAACACCGGCCAGCACGAACACTACACCCCCCCCATCCTCAACTGGTTCGGCATCCAAGCTAACCACACCCTCAGCGTCATGGCCCCCGGCCAACCGCTGGCCCTGCTCAGCGGCAAAATCTTGGCCGGCCTGCACGGGGTTATTGAGGCCGAACAACCCGACATCGTGCTGGTCCAAGGCGATACCACCACCGCCTTCATCGCCGCACTCTGCGCCTACTATGCCTACGATTTTTTCATCCGCAAAGAATCCCCAGATAGTCCAACATCGGGCCAACGCCACCACGTCCACATCGGCCACGTCGAAGCTGGCCTGCGCACCAACAACAACTACGCACCATTCCCCGAAGAAGCCAACCGCAAGCTCATCGGCAGCCTCGCCAACTGGCACTTCGCCCCCACCGCCGCCGCCGCCCACGCCCTGTTCCGCGAAGGCCAACACAACAACGTCTTTATCACCGGCAACACCGCAATCGACGCCCTCCACATCGCCGCGCAAAAACTCAAAGAAAAGCCCCGCCCCCTCCCCCAAGGCATCGAACCCAAACACCTCGCCAACCCCTACGTCCTGATCACCGGCCACCGCCGCGAAAACTACGGCGAAGGCTTCCAGCATATTTGCGAGGCCATTCAAAAACTTGCCAAACAATTCCCGCAGCACTATTTCATCTATCCCGTCCACCTCAACCAACACGTCCAAGGCCCGGTCAAATCACTGCTCGGCAAGCTGCCCAACGTGGTGCTCACAGCCCCGCTCGACTACCCCGACTTCGTCCAACTCATGCAAAATTGCCACCTGTTGCTCACCGATAGCGGCGGCCTGCAAGAAGAAGGCCCAGCACTGGGCAAACCCGTGCTGGTGATGCGCGACGTCACCGAACGCCCCGAAGGAATCCAAGCCGGCACCGCCAAACTGGTCGGCACCAACGCCCAAACCATCATCCACCATACCGCCACCCTGCTCACCAACCAAGCCGCCTACCAGTCAATGGCCAAAGCCGTCAACCCCTACGGCGATGGCCAAGCCAGCCAGCGCATCCTCAATCTGTTAGCAGGCGAAACCCCAGACACCAACACCTTCACCCCCACCCTCACCCCCTAAAAACCCCTTGACCCTTTAACTTTATGGGTATACAAACTTAGTTGTAACTGCTTCCTTTTCACAGGAGACTCTCATGCTCGGCAGAGAAAAACAACCCACATCATACCCAACCCCACACCAAATCCACCCCAATCCCCACCACCCCCACCCCAAAACCAATCCCAATAAAAATCCCAAAAAATCCAAATCACCCCCAAACCATCAACCTAAAACCACCCAAAAATCTGCAAAATACCCCCCAAAAAACCCCAAATTAAAAATGAAATCCCAAAAACAAATCAAAAACGATCCAAAACCCTGAACCCTACTTCACTTCCGCCCGATTCGGCGCCACCAACCCCTCCTGGTCAAACTTCGCCACCGTGCCGCGCTTGCTGCGCAAAACCACCACCGTCAAACGCCGGTTTTTAATGTTTTCTGGCTGGTCGGGCAACAGCGGGGTTTGGCTGGCATAGCCCGCCACACGGTTCACCCGCCGCTCCTTAATCCCCTCACGCATTAACACCTTACGCATTTCATTGGCGCGGTCGCCGGATAACTCCCAGTTGGAATACGCCGGATTATCCCCACGATACGGCACACTGTCGGTATGTCCCCCCAGCGCCAGCTCATTGGGCAACGCCGCCACCACATTGGCCACCACCCCAATCATCTGCTCGGTGTAGGGGAACATCTTGGCATTGCCATTCTCAAACAACTCGCGCCCTTGGCTGTCGGTAATCGTAATCCGCAAGCCTTCCGGCGTAATGTCAATCAGCAAGTTCTCCAGCAGCGCCTTCAGTTGCGGAATATTCATCACCGCCTTTTTCAACTCCTCCGAAATCTGTCGGAACATCGCATCCTCATTGGCCTTCAACGCCACATCTTCGGCACTGTCTGGTTGGGCTGGAACATTGGGCGAACTATGCGGCGCCTGCTGCTTAGTATCAATCAAGTTATTCCCTCCACCAATCCCCACTCCCCCACCAGTGGTCACGCTGGCATTCACCCGATTAAAGTAATAAGCAATGCCCTCTTTCTGCTCTTTGCTGGTGGTTGAAAGTAGCCACAGCAGCAAAAAAAATGCCATCATCGCCGTCACAAAGTCGGCATAAGCTACCTTCCACGCGCCACCATGGTGCCCGGCATGCCCACCACGGCTTTTCTTTTTAATAATAATAACATTGCCACCGCTGCCGCCTGTCCCGCCAACCCCATCACCACCCGCCGCTTCTTCAACCATCAGCCCTTACTCCCCGCAGCAATACCATTCATATATTCTTCTGCTTCCTGAAAACTCGGCCGCACATCCGCCGGCATATGTTTACGGGTAAATTCTACAATTAATTGCGGCGAGAGCTGGCGCGCAAAGTTCAAAATCGCAATCTTCACACACTTATAAAACGCCGCCTCCGCCCCATACGCCGCCTCCAAGTTCTTGCTCATCGGCCCCACAAAACCATAGGCAATCAACACCCCAGTAAAAGTTCCCACCAGCGCCGCACCAATCAACTTCCCCAAAATTTCGGGCGGCTCTGTAATGCTCCCCATGGTATGAATCACTCCCAACACCGCTGCCACAATCCCCAGTGCCGGCATCCCATCCGCCATGGTCTGAAACACGCCCGAAAGCTGCGCCCGCTCGGTGTGGTGAATATGTAATTCTTCGTCCATCAGCTCATCCAGCTGGTTGGGCATGCCACTGCCCATCACAATCAAGCGCAGGTTGTCGCACATAAAAGCCTCAAGGTGGTGGTCTTTGGTCAGCAGCGGATATTTGGCAAACAGCGCACTGTCATGCGGGTGGTCAATATGCTGCTCCACCTCCTTAATCCCCTTGGTGCGCATCAATTTGCTCAACTCAAAAAAGAAGCCCAGCAGCTGCATATAAACCTCCTTTTTCTGATACGCCACTCCACCCAGCAGCACCCCAAACGCACCTCCCATACCCTTCAAAACCGTCGGCGGGCTCCCAATAATCACCGCCCCAATCGCCGAACCTACAATAATCACATACTCCGCCGGTTGCCACAAAACACCAAGGTGCCCACCATGCCAAGCATAGGCTCCCAGCACGCACGCCAACACAAACACGGTTCCAAAAATAAACAGCATGCCAGCACCCTACCCCAACCCCCACCC
>RFNJ01000161.1 GCA_009927255.1 Pseudomonadota bacterium
CTCAAAAAATGCGCCCCCGCCAGCATCCGCCCGATACCCACCACCAACCCAGCCACCACCCCACCCATCAAAAACCCCTGCGCCGCATGCTTATAGCGGCCCCACTCGCGCCGCCGCAGGGTAAAAAACGGCACCATCAGCAAAAAGCCCATCGCCGCATGGCCACTGGGCATGGAATTGCCGGAAAGCTCGGCCCCCGCCACTGGCGTTGCCAGCAGCACACTCTCGCGTGGCCGTGGCCGATCAGCCAGTTCCTGAATCATCACTTGGTTGAGCAGCCCGCCGCCAAACAACGCCACCACCACTACCAGCAAGGCGGTTGGGTAAACCACTCGCCACCGCGCAAAAATCTTTGGAATCATAATCACTAACAGGCAAACCAGTGCCAAAATCGCTCCCAACCACGTGCCATATTGGCGTAAAAACCACGCCACATCCGCCCCAAATCCGCTCCGCCCCAAACTACCCAGCCAAACAGCTAAAAGGCTATCAAATCCCGATACATAAGCCCCCAAAGCCAGCCCACCAAACGCCAACCAAATCACCAACTGCTCGCGCCATAAAGCATAAGCCCCCGGCGTCAATTCCACCTGCAAATCCGCCGCAATCCCCGCCTGTAACTTACGCACAGGCGCCGCCCCCACCACCGGCTTTTTCTTGACACCCTTGCCACTAACTTTCACCATGCCGCCACCATGCCACAACCCCGTCGCACCGCACCAGCCCCGCGCCCAATCTTTAAGCCGCGAAACGTGGTGATGCTTGCGGCGCTGCTGCTCTTCGCCGCCCGCTTGGCCTACCTGCAATGGCTTAGCCCCTATGGCTTGGCGCCAGATGAAGCCCAATATTGGTCATGGCTGATGCACCCCGCCGCCAGCTACCTCACCAAACCGCCACTCACCACCTGGCTGATGGGCCTCTCCACCGGCATGCTTGGCCACACCCTCATCGGCGTCAAAATATTCGCCATTGCCAGCCAATCCTTCTGCGCCGTGCTGGGCTTTCTGATTGCTGAAAAACTTGCCCAAACCGCCCAATTTAAAACACCACACATTGCTGGATACTGGGCCTTCGCGCTGCTGGCCACCACCCCCATCCTCGCCGCTGGTGGCCTGATTATGTCGCCAGATGCTCTCTTACTTCCCCTCTGGCTCACCGCCACCCTGCTTGCCATCCACCTCACTCATACGCATTCCACCAAGCTCAGCCATTGGCTCCTCCTCGGCCTGATTATCGGCCTCGCCGGCCTCGCCAAATACACCGCCGCGCTCTTTTTTCCACTTTTTGCCCTCTATTTTATCATCCAAAATAAGCACCTCGTTTATCCGTTAACCCGTGCATCCGTTAATCCGTTAATCCGCCTCCCCATCCTCCCATTTCTCGCCGCCGGAACCCTCGCTCTCGCCCTGCAAACTCCGGTCATCTGGTGGAATGCCACCCACGGCGCCGCGGGCCTCGCCCACGTGGCTTGGCAAACCGATGGCGGCGGCGATACCCGCCACGGCGGCCTGCTCACCCTGCTCGATTTCCTCGCCGCCCAAGCCCTCATCATCGGCCCGCTCGCCTTCCCCCTCGCCATCGCTGCCCTTATTCAACTCCGCCATACCATCCGCAAAAACCCAAGCTGGCTGCTGCTCGCCACCCTCGCGCTGCCCATTTTCCTGCTGTTTACCGCCATGAATCTGCTCAGCAAAGTCCAGCCCAACTGGCCACTGCTTGGTAGTATTCCGCTGCTGCTATTCCTCGCCCTGTTCCTCGCCCAAAACCCAAACAAATGGCTCCACCGCACCGCCATCGCCGCGCTTGTGATCAATACCATCCTCAGCGTGATGCTGATGGACACCAACACCTTCCGCGCTGCCGGACTCCTCCCCCTCAAAGCCAAGCTGAACCCCACGAAGGACCTCCTCGGCTGGCCCGAACTCGCCCCCCAGCTCCAGCAAACACTCGCCAAATGCCGCCCGAAACTTTAGTGCTCAGCACCCGCTACCAAACCTTCGCCCCGCTGCTTTTCCACGCCCAACCCGCCAACGCTGCCTATCTTAATCTGGAATCCCGCCGCCCCACCCACTACGACCTCTGGCCCCAGCCCAACCTCCAAGCCCAACCGGTGCTGTATGTCTCCGAAAACCCCCACCTCAGCACCGCCGTCAGCAGCCAGTTCCAAAGCTGCACACCGCAACCCAGCCTCCAAGCCCAAAACCGCAGCAACCCAACCGAATCCACCCGCAGCCTCCACCTCTGGTATTGCACATCACCATAAGCCAAAAATACAAAAAGGCCCCATCGCTGGGGCCTTTCTTTAGCACAGGTTACTCGAATTTGAGTTCATAGCCTGGCCGGTAAACCGCGCTGGCTTTGAAAACATCGTAGCCATTGCGGCGGAAAGCCCCCGTTACCCGAACTTTTCTCGGATTTTGGTAGTCAATTCGCTCAACGTTGACCATCAGCGTAGCATCGGCAACATTGCTGCCGTGCTTGGCAGCAAGTGCTGGCAGTTTATCGCGGAATTCCCGCAAAACATCTGCAGGCATCAAGCTATCGCGCGGCTTCGTCTTCATGCCGTAGTCGCCATTTCCCAACGGCACAATGTGGGGATCGTCCATCCCCGCAGCCATGCAAAGCAAATTGCTGGCCGAGACATACTTCATAGGTTGCATGTGTCCCTCAAAAGGTAGCGCCACCATTTTTTACGGTGGCTGGGTTTAGGCTAACCCTCTCACTCTACACACATTCTTTTATCCCCGCAACCACTCCGCCGCAGTATCCTTACCAAAAACGCGTAATAAAACCGCAAGCGCATTGCGCTGTGCCGCGTTCAAAGCCCGCGTCAGCGCCTTCTCCGCCAATTCACGAGCAACAGGGATAAGGTGCTGGTGATGATGCAAATCCACCAGCCGCGTGCGCACCTCCCCCGCCTGCCGCGTGCCCAAAACTTCCCCCGGCCCGCGTAATTCCAAGTCTTTTTCCGCCAGTAAAAAGCCATCCTCGCTCTCACGCAGGGCACTAATCCGCTGCTTGGCATACTCAGTCAACGGGCTGGCATAAACCAGCAAACAGTGGCTCGCCGCTTGGCCACGCCCCACCCGCCCGCGCAGTTGGTGCAGCTGGGCCAAGCCAAAGCGCTCGGCATGTTCAATCACCATCACGCTGGCATTGGGCACATCCACCCCCACCTCAATCACCGTGGTGCTTACCAAAATATCCACGCTGCCGGCCACAAAATCGGCCATCACCTGCGCCTTATCCGCCGCCTTCATCTTGCCGTGCAGCAAACCAATTTTGGCCTTGGGCAATTGGCTGCACAGCCAATCTTTGCGCGCAATCGCCGCCGTGAGCGTCGTCTCCTCATCTTCTTCCACCAGTGGGCAGACCCAATACGCCTGCTGGCCACCCTGCACAATGCTCTGCAACCGTTGCGCCACTTCCACCACCCGCTCGGCAGGCAGCGCCACCGTGCTAATCGGCACCCGCCCTGGCGGTTTGTCACGCAGGCTGGAAATATCCATGTCGCCAAACACCGTCAGCGCCAACGTGCGCGGAATCGGCGTCGCCGTCATCAGCAACACATCAGGCGGCAGCGGCTGATTCGTCGATAAAGCCACCCGCTGCCGCACCCCAAACCGATGCTGCTCATCAATCACCGCCAGCCCCAGCTTATCAAACACCACATCATCTTCAGTCAGCGCATGGGTGCCCACCAGCAGGTTCACAAAGCCCTCGCGCACATGCTGCTTCAGCTTGGTTTTCTGCGCTTTGCTCATGCTGCCCACCAGCAACGCAACAGTCAGCCCCAAAGGCTGTAAATATTTTTGCGCATTGGCAAAAAGCTGCCGCGCCAAAATTTCGGTGGGCGCCATCAGCACCCCTTGGTGGCCGTTCTCAATCACCTTCAGTAACGCCAGCAGCGCCACCAGCGTTTTGCCACTCCCCACATCACCTTGCAGCAGCCGCAGCATCGGGCGCGGGGCTTCCAAATCCGCGCCAATCTCGGCTAACGCCACCTGCTGGCCCGCC
>RFNJ01000138.1 GCA_009927255.1 Pseudomonadota bacterium
CTTTTTGTTACGGCGCTTGATGCCAAGGCCCTTTTGCGGGGGCCTTGGTTTTTTATGTAGGCTTTAAGGACTTGCCGGGTGAGGGGATTTTCTGCCATAGCTGGGGCAATGAGCATTTTACCGAACAAAACCCTTGGCCAGCACTTTTTGCATGATGCGCAGGTGGTGGCGCGGATTGCTGAGAGTATTGAGATTATCCCGCATGCTTGCATGGTGGAAATTGGACCGGGGACGGGGGTTTTGACGCGGGCATTGCTGGAGCGGGGGGCGCGGCTAACTGTAATTGAGCTAGATAGCCGCTGCTGGGCAGTTTTGGATGCTTTGGCCGAGGAATTTAGTGGGCAGCTGATGGTGGTGCGCGGTGATGCTTTGCAGGTGGATTGGGATGGGTTGTTGTGCGGAAAAGAGGGTATTCGCGGCAGTGTGGTAGGCAACTTGCCGTATAATGTGGGCACTGAACTGGTGGTGCAGTTGTTGAGTTTGCCTAACCCGCCACGGCAGATGGTGTTTATGTTGCAGAAAGAGGTGGTGCAGCGGATTTGTGCTACCCCCGATACGCGCGACTGGGGGCGGCTGGGGGTGCTGTGCCAGCTGTTGGCGGATTGCCGGAAGTTGTTTGATGTTGCGCCGGGAGCGTTTACCCCGCCGCCGAAGGTGATGAGCAGTGTGGTGCGGCTGACGCCCCTGCCCGCGCCGCGGTTTGCGGTTTCGCTGACGGCTTTGGATGGAGTGTTGCGGTTGATGTTTGGCCAGCGGCGAAAAATGCTGCGCAGTGTTTTGAAGGGCAGGATACGTGAGGCACAGCTGGTGGAGCTCGGGATTCAGCCAACGTGGCGGGGAGAGGTGCTGGAGCTGGAGGCGATTTGTAAGTTGGCCAACCAAATCTCTCCAAAAACCACTACTTAATCAACGGCGACCAAGCGGGGTCGGTGGCATTGGTCGGCGTTGGCAGTTCCCTTAGATTGTAGCCGGTTAAATCGATTGTGTAGAGGCGGCTGATGTCCGAGCGGCTTTTTTGGCGGCTGAAGACCAGCACGCGGCCGTTGGGGGCCCAGGTGGGGCTGTCGTCCATATAGCTGTCGGTCAGCAGGCGTTCTTCGCCGCCTTGGGGGTCTATCACGCCGATGTGGAAGACGCCGCGCAGTTCTTTCACGAAGGCGATGAGGTCGCCACGCGGGCTCCACGCAGGGGCGTAGTAGCGGCCATCGCCGTAGGTCAGGCGCGTCACGTTGGAGCCATCGGTGTTCATGGTATAGAGCGCGGGTTGGCCACCCCTATCCGAGTTAAACACAATCTTGTCGCCTTCCGGGCTGTAGCTGGGCGAGGTATCAATCCCGCGGTGATAGGTCAGGCGCTTGAGCGTGCGGCTGCCCATGTCCATTTCGTAAATTTCGGGGTTGCCTTCGTGGCCTTGCGTTAACGTCATGGCCACCTTGGTGCCTTTGGCGTTGAAGCGCGGGGTGCTGTTCAGGCCTTCAAAATCGCCAATGATGGTTTGCTGGCCGGTGGGCATATCGAGGAAATAGAGGCGCGGCAGGCCGTTGGCGTAGCTCATGTAGATGATTTTTTGCAGGTTGGGGTTGAAGCGCGGGCTGAGCACCAAGCTGCTGCCGTCGGTCAGGCACTGATAATTGGCGCTGTCTTGGTCCATCACGCACAGTTTTTTCATGGTTCCCTTGCCTTTTTCAATGCCCTTGGTTTCGCCAATGTGGACGATGCGGGTGGCGAAGTAGCCGGGTTCGCCGGTGAGTTCTTGATAGATGTCGTCGGAAATCCGGTGGGCAATGTGGCGCCAAAAGCGGGTATCCACGGTGTAGCGGCGGCCCACCAGTTGTTGTTCGCTTTGGGTGTCATACAGGCGGTATTCCACCTTTAGTTGGCCGTCGCCGGTGAGGGCGACGCTGCCGGTGAGCAGGGCATCGGCGTTAATCCCGCGCCAATCGGGGAAGACCGGGCCTTGTTGGTTCAGTTGGGCGGGGGTTTGCAGATAGGCCGATTTTTTCACCACTTTAAAGGGGGTGCTGTTGGCAAAGTTGTTGCTAATCACGCTGGCAAGGTCGGCGGCGTAGCGGGCTTCTTCCGGGTTCGCCCCAAAAAAATCAGGCGTGGCAATGGGCAGTTGGGCGGCGCCGGGGGTGGTAAGGTCAATCCGCACTTTGGCGTGGGCGGGGGCGCCGATAAACATCGAAAGGCAAGCAGCAAGAACAAATGTGAAGAAATGGGCGCGCATATGCATAAAATCTCCTTAGGCTGTTTTTGTATCAGTTTGCTTGGCCAAACACCAGTTCCATGTCTTTAAAGCGCTCATATTTATCGGCTGGGATGGGCAGCGGGGCGGATTTGTAGACCGCGCGCACCAGCGAGTTATCGAAGAAGGTTTGGCCGCTGCTGCGGCTAATGCGCAGGGCGGTGATGCCGCCTTGAGGGTTGACGGAAATGATGACGGTGACGGTGAGGGCGGAGGTATCCAGCCCCGGCGGAATCAGCCAGTTGCTTTCAATGTGGGTGCGGATGGCGTTGACCAAGCCGCTATCGGCCAAGTTCAGTTGCAAGTCTGGCCCCTGCCCGGCGGGGGCATCGCTGGCTTGGGTGTTGGGCACGGGGTTGGCGTTTTGCTTTTCTAGCTTATCCACAAAATCCAGCGCCTTTAAAAAGTCTTCGGGGTTTTTCACCACTTTGGCGCTCAGGTCGTTCTTCACCACCTTCTTTTTATCCGGGGTTTTATCTAGCGTGGGCGGGCGCTTTTGCGCTTCCACAGGGTTCAGCTTTTTATCCGCTGCCAGCTCTTGCTGGTTCAGCAGCTTGGTGGTGGCTTGGCTGGGGGGAATGTTCTTGGTTTCGGGCGGGGGTTCGCGCGGGGCGGCAGAGGCTTGAGTGCGGATTTCCTCGGGCGGCTTGGTGGCATTGCTGGCGGCGGTGGGCTGGGGCGTGCCAATCAGTTTTACCTGCATGGTTTGCGGCGGGCTGCTGCGGATGGAATGGCTAAAGCTAAGCGAAAGCCCAATCATCACCGCCACATGCACCGCCAGCGAAAGCCCCAAAAACCGCTCCAAACTGGGTGGCGCAGTGACAGGATGATGCAAGGCAGCGGCCATGCGGATTACTCGGTTGGTTCGGTCACCAAGCCAACATCCACCATGCCAGCTTGTTGCAGCATTGCCATGATTTGCATCACCGTGCCGTAGTTCATCGCTTCATCCGCACGCAACACAATGCTGGCTTCGTCGCGGTTTTCTTGAATAATCTGCAACCTATCTACCAGCCCTTCCTTGGGCACTTCGCTGCTGCCCACATAAATCCGGCCATCGGCTTTTAGGGTAATTTCCACCGGCTTGTTTTGCTCAATCGGTTTGGCATCGGCCTTGGGCAGCGCCACTTGCACGCCTTGGGTCAGCATCGGCGCGGCGACCATAAAGATGATGAGCAGCACCAGCATCACGTCAATCATCGGCACCATGTTAATTTCCGACATCGGCCGGTACAGCTTATGGCCTTTGTGGCTAGATGGGCCGAGGTTCATTCCCATGGGGCTCGCCCTCCTACGCGCGTTGCGCTCCGGCGAGGCAAGCCCTGTTTTGCGTTGCAAAAGTGGTTCATGGTTATGTCTAGCGCTTGTTGGTGGCGGTTTTGCGGTTGGTTTGGCGTTCCAGCACGGTTAAAAACTCATCCATGAAGGTTTCCAGCCGCCCGGCATAGCGGCCAAGGCTGCCGGAGAGCCGGTTGTAGGCAATCACCGCGGGAATGGCGGCAAACAGGCCAATCGCGGTGGCAAACAGCGCTTCGGCAATCCCCGGTGCAACCACCGCAAGGCTGGTGTTTTTGCTGGCACCAATGCTTTGGAAAGAGGTCATAATCCCCCACACCGTGCCCAGCAGCCCTACAAACGGGCCGGTGGAACCGGTGGTAGCCAGCGTGGGCAACCATGCCTCCAGCGCCTCCATTTCGCGGCGGGCGGTGGCGTCCATCATGCGGCGGGCGCGTTGCAGGGCGGTGCCGTCGCGGCGTTCTTCGTCATTCGCGGCATTCCATTCTTCAAGGCCCACCACAAACACGCTGGCCAGCGGGTGGTCGCCCTGTTTGGGGTTCACTTGCTTGGTAAAACTTTCCAGCGTGTGGTTGCCGCTCCAAAACACATCCTCAAAGTTATCGGCACGCGCATGCAGGCCCTTAAACTGCCGGTGCTTGGCCACCCACACCGCCCACACCGTGATAGACGCCGCAAACAAGCCAATCATAATAATCTTCACAAACAACCCCGCCTGCAAAAACAGGCTCCAGAACGACATATCAACGCTGGTGGAAATCTGGGATGGGTCCATCATGGCAGGGCTTTCTGTTATTCATTCATTATTCCAATGCCCGCACGGTAGCGGGTTGTGCGCCAACAGGCAACCCGCTGTTGGCACTTTTTGCTGTGTTGCGGTGCAGGCGGCAATGGTGGTGTAAGAAAAAAGGCTTGTGGCTTAATAAAATTTAGTATACCAATGGGCTTCCTCTAGCTACAAGGAACACCTCATGACCGTTAACCAAGGCACCTACGCCTTAAACGAAGACGCAACTCCGCGCCGGGTGGTTCTGGCCTTTCGGGGCAGGTATCAATTCCTCAGCAACTTTTGGCCGTGCAACGTAACGCTACCGGCTGAAGGCGAGCTGCCTGCGCTGGAGTTTGACTCTACTGAAAAAGCCTACATGGCATGGAAAACACTCAACTGGGAAACGCGTACAAGCATCCAGTCACTCAAGTCTGGACAAGCCAAACGCCTAACCCATCTATCTGATTTTCCAACCCGCCCCGACTACTCCGATGCCGGGCGGTTGACCATCATGCTCGAACTGAACCGGCAGAAGTATAGCCCACGTAATCCCAGACTACGCGAGCAACTTCTGGCAACAGGAAATGCCGTGCTGATGGAAGGCAACGACTGGGGCGATACCTTCTTCGGCTTCGACTACAATCGAGGCTACGGCCAGAACCACTTGGGGCGGATTTTGATGCAAGTCCGCGCCGAAATTATGGAAGATATTGGCGCCGCGTAACGGCAAGCCCTCGCTGAAGCAATTCAGCGGGGGCTTTCCGCATGGTTACCGCCCCACCTTCCCCACCTCACGCTGAAGATACGCGCTCATGGTGGCGGCCAGTTCGTCTTGCTGGTTGGTGAAGAAGTGGTCGGCGCCCTGAATTTTGGCGGCACTGATGGCAATGCCCTTTTGGCGGGTGGATTTTTTCAGCATGTTTTCAGTGTCTTGCGGCGGGGTAATTTCATCGGCGGTGCCGTAAATCACCAGTCCGCTGGTAGGGCATGGGCTTAAAAAGGTGAAATCGTACATCCCGGCGGGCGGCGCCACGGCAATAAAGCGCTTCAGGTCGGGGCGGCGCATCAGCATTTGCATAGTGATCCACGCGCCAAAGCTAAAGCCTGCTAGCCAAATTTCGGGTGTGCGGGTGTTGGGCGTGCAGCCAATCAAGGGCGGCGGCAGCGTCGGAAAGTTCCCCCACGCCATTGTCAAACGTGCCTTCGCTGTTGCCTACGCCCCGAAAGTTAAAGCGCAGCACGCTAAAGCCGTGGCGCACAAAGGTTTCAAACAACCGATAGGTCACCTTGTTGTTCATCGTGCCGCCGTGCAGCGGGTGGGGGTGGAGAATCACCGCAATCGGCGATTCATTGTTCTTTTGGGCAAAGTATTTGGCCTCAAGGCGCCCGTTGGGGCCAAGGAAGTTGACGTCTGGCATCGCGGTAATTCCCTTTATGTTCAGCCGTGGGCTATCCCACAAAGCGCAAACCAACGCAAGAAAAATATGATAAGATGCTGTTATCGCTTCATTTTAATTGTTGAGTAGCACTTAGGGTATTGACGCCACCGCCACCTTTCGCCATGGTGGATTTAGGCGCTGTTAACAAAGCGAGACTA
>RFNJ01000043.1 GCA_009927255.1 Pseudomonadota bacterium
CCGCCAGCAGCCGCTCCCGCTCGGCAAAGCTCGCGGTAAAATCCCCCACCCGCCGCATATCATTCACCGCCCGCATCAGCGGCACATTGCTCACCAAAACTATTACCAGAGCCACACTCACAACCTTCAACCACACCTCCTCTTGCCGCACCTTAAATTTAAACTCCATAACCATCCAACCAACCACCAAACTCAATCCCAACCACAACATATAAAGCATCTGGTTCAACGTCCGCGGCGCCAAACTCTCGCCATTGGCATAAAGCCCCAGCGCCGGAGTCAAAACCACCACCGCCACCATCATCCCCCCCAAAATCGCCACCAACTGCCACAACTGCCCACGCTCACGGCCCAGCTTCAAAAAACGTATAACCGCCGCCACCCACCCCAGCCAAACCAGCAACGCCACATTCACCTGCGCCAACACAAACCCAATCCCCATCGGAATGCCCGCTACCAACGCGGTAACAAGCCCCTGCGGCGCCGTACTTACCGAAACGCGCACCGTATTCCCCGGCGCCGCCACCAACACCACCAAAGCCCCAAAAGCCAACACCAACAACAAAATCCCAAAAACTACCTGAGACCCTGAGACCCTCATATCCTGATATCCTAGCTTCCCCATCCCCAAATACCCCAAAAACCCAACAGCCAAAGCCACCCCCAAAACCGCCAGCGGCTCATTCAAACTGCTCATCAAAGCCAGCCCCACCGCCGCCAGCAAAAATCCCGCAATCCGCCACCACCACTGCCGCGCCACCACCCCCACCATTCCCACCACAATCATGCACAGCAACGGCAGTCCCGTCGTATAAGTCGCTACTGCCGCCCACCAATACACCGCATCCCGCACGCCCAGCCAGTGCCACCACAGCCACGCCGTGCCCACCACCGCCAGCAGCAGCGCCCAGCGCCAGCTACCCAGCAACACCCGCCACAGCGCAACCATCGCCAACAAGCACAAACCCATCACCACACCATTCAAAATCCCTAGCCACACCACCCAGCCACCGCCCCACTGCGCCGCCAACCAAACCGGCAGCCCAATCAAAACATGCGACACCACTCGCCCGCTCCACCCAAAATAAACATCATGCCCAAACTGCCAAAGCCCCACTCGCTGCACCTGCGCCGCCACACAGTAATCATCCGCCTGCGGCAAAGTCGCACTCAAAAGCAAAACCCCCGGCACCATCACCAACACCGCCAACAAAGCCAAACCACCCAGCAGCCACCCCACCCCAATTTTATCAGCCATCACCCGCAAATGCTCCATCAAAACCTCCCAAATATAATCTGCCGCCCCAACATCACCCCCGCCACCCTGCTCACCTCACTCGGCTCCCCACTGGTAAAGTACTGCACCGCCCCCCGCCCTGAAGCAACGCGGCTCCCCACCACATCCGGGTGCCGCGCCAAATAATCCTCCAACCCATCCGCCACCACCTGCGGCTGGCTCAAAATCCGCACCTGCGGTGGCAAAGCAGCCCGGAACAAATCCTCAATCAGCGGAAAATGCGTACACCCCAAAATCGCCCATTGTGGAATAACCCCACTCTTCACCAACAATTCATCCACATAAATCTTCGCCGCCGCCGCCATCTGGGCCTTCAGCGCCCCACTCTCAATCAACGGCACCAGCTTGGGGCAAGCCAAACTCACCACCCGCGCCTTGGGGCAGCGCTTGGCCACTTCCGCTTCATAAACCCCACTGCGCACGGTCACTTCAGTGGCAAACAACGCATAAACATCGGTGTTGTATTTCTGCGGAAACACCGGCTCCTTCACACTCCACGGCGTCTGCGTCACCGCCTCCACCGTGGGCGCAATAATCCCCAAAATCCGGTGTCCTCCACGCTGCGCATTCACAGTTGGCAACCACTCTTGCTGCAAGGTTCGCCCCGCCACCGCGGTTGCGGTATTGCACCCCAAAATCACCAGCTTACACCCCGCCATAAACAGCTTCGCCACGGCTGTCTGCGTCAGCTCCACCACCTCACGGTTCGGCCTGCTACCATAAGGCGCATGCGCATGGTCACCATAATAAAGCCAATCATAACGCGGAAAACGCTCCACCAACGCCGTAAAAACCGTCAATCCGCCATGCCCGCTGTCAAACACACCAATCATGCCACCACCCTGCCTCACTTCTGCTTGACCTTCAACCCCACATGCGGCATGTTCCGCCCAAGTTTGAATCGCAGCATGATAACAAGGAGCCTCCGCACAATGCCCGCCGCCGCCAAAGCCGCCAAATCCACCCAAATCAACACCGGCCAAGTCGCCCGCGTCATCGGCCCGGTGGTGGATGTCCAGTTTGATAGCCACCTCCCCGAAATCCTCACCGCCCTCAAAGTGGAACGCAAAGGGGCCGAAACCCTGGTGCTCGAAGTTGCCCAACACTTGGGCGAAAACACCGTCCGCACCATCGCCATGAGCAGCACGGATGGTTTAACGCGCGGCGAAAAAGTCCTCAACACCGGCAGCCCCATCAAAGTCCCCGTCGGCCCTGGCAACCTTGGCCGCATCATGAACGTGGTCGGCGAACCGATTGACGAATGCGGCCCGATGGACACCAAACACAGCTGGGAAATCCACCGTAGCGCCCCCAAATTCGAAGACCAATCCACCGCCGCCGCGATTCTCGAAACCGGCATTAAGGTGATTGACCTCTTGGAACCCTACGCCAAAGGCGGTAAAATCGGCCTGTTCGGCGGCGCTGGCGTGGGCAAAACCGTGCTCATTATGGAACTGATCAACAACATCGCCAAAGGCCACGGCGGCTACTCCGTGTTCGCGGGCGTGGGCGAACGCACCCGTGAAGGGAACGACCTCTACCACGAAATGATCGAATCCGGCGTCATCGTGCCCCACAAGCCCAAAGAATCCAAAGCCACCCTTGTTTATGGCCAAATGAACGAACCCCCCGGAGCCCGCGCCCGCGTCGCCCTCACTGGCCTCACCGCTGCCGAATACTTCCGCGATGAAGAAGGCCAAGACGTGCTGTTCTTCGTCGATAACATCTTCCGCTTCACCCAAGCAGGCAGTGAAGTCTCAGCCCTCTTGGGCCGCATCCCCAGCGCGGTGGGCTACCAGCCAACACTTGCTACCGACATGGGCGCCATGCAAGAGCGCATCACCAGCACCAAAAAAGGCTCCATCACCAGCGTACAAGCAGTGTATGTGCCAGCCGACGACCTGACCGACCCCGCCCCCGCCACCACCTTTGCCCACTTGGATGCAACAACGGTGCTCAGCCGCAGCATCGCCGAAAAAGGCATCTACCCGGCGGTGGACCCCCTCGATAGCACCAGCCGCATGCTCGACCCCCAAGTGGTCGGCGAAGAGCACTACGCAGTCGCCACCCAAGTGCAAACCACCTTGCAGCGCTATAAGGCCCTGCAAGACATCATCGCCATTTTGGGGATGGACGAACTGAGCGAAGACGACAAACGCGTCGTCCACCGCGCCCGCCGCTTGGAACGTTTCTTAAGCCAACCCTTCCACGTCGCCGAACAATTCACCGGCATGAAGGGCGCCTACGTCAAGCTGCCCGACACCATCCGCGGCTTCAAAGAAATCCTGGAAGGCAAACACGACGACCTCCCCGAAACCGCCTTCTACCTAGTAGGAACCATCGAAGAAGCCATCGAAAAAGCCCGTAAGTTGGCTGCGTAATTTACAATACGCCTCGGTGTCACCCCGGGGCATGGTTGGGCCGATTTTTTTCTATAAAAAATCGGGGCGCCCAACCTGAGCCCGGGGTTACATCTTCACCATACCAAATCCTACACATTAAAATCCCCTAGCCCGCCCCCCAAAGGCGGGCTATTCTATGCTCACAACACAACAACAGAAAGCCACCCCATGTTCAAAACCGCCCTCGCCCTCACGCTGGCCACCACCATCATCCTGCCCACCATCGCGCAAGAAGCCGCCCCCGACCGCGACGCCATGCGCCAACAACGCATGGAGCAAATGAAGGCCAAAATGGGCGAACGCAAAGCCGAAATGGACGCCAAAATCCAAAGCCGCCGCGCCCAAATGGATGCCCACCGTAACGACTGCTACGCCCGCGCCCAAGCCGCCGAAACGCCCGAGCAAATGAAGTCCATCCGCGAGCAATGCCACGCCGAAGGCAAAACCATGCGTGAAAGCCACCGCGCCGAGCGCCAAGAAAACCGCCAAGAGCGCAAAGCCAACCGCGAGCAACGCCGCCAAAATCGCCAAGAAGGCCGCCAACAAAACCCCGCTGAATAATCAGAAAACTATCAAACTACCGCACCACCCGTGGGACGTCACCCCGGGGCATGGCTGGGCCGGTTTTTTCCTATCAAAAAATCGGGGCGCCCAGCCTGAGCCCGGGGTTACATCTTCATCATACAAAATCATGCCATCAGGCATACAATCAGCCCAAAAACCACACCCCCACCGCCAAAACCCTCCATCCCACCACATACCCATTGCCGCCCCCCGCCCCGTCCCCTACCCTCATCCTCATCAATCAAAAGGAATAAAGATGATGAAAAAGCAACTCCTCCTCAGCGCCACCATGCTCGCCCTCTCACTCGCCAGCATCTCCCCCGCCTACGCCGACCACCATGCAGGCAAAGCCAAAATGGAAAAATCCACCGAAGCCAAAAAAGAATGGAAAAAAGACAAGAAAGCCTGGCAAGCCAAGTGCGAAAAAATGAAGAAGCAAGGCAAACCCTGCAAAATGAAAAACAAGCAGCAAGCCCAACCCAAACTCTACCCCGTCGCCGAACCCGGCCGCTAAACAAATACCTATCTTCTCAACTCTCCCTCGGTGTCACCCCGGGGCATGGCTGGGCCGAAGCCAGCCACTATGCT
>RFNJ01000104.1 GCA_009927255.1 Pseudomonadota bacterium
TACATCTTCGCCCTGCACGCGGCTACCATCACCGGCTAGCAAAATCTTGCGCTGACACAGTACCCCAAGGTGCCGATACCCATCATGCGCCCCCTCCAGCGCCACCTCCCCCACCGCCTGCCCCCGCCGCTCCAGGCGCACCTCGCGCGGCCGCCGCCCCACCCGAAAACTCCCCCACACCTCCGCACTGTTCACACCATCCACCACCACGGCCGAATGCGCCGCCGTCCCGCGCAAAACATTCCGCAGCGCATGCTGATAAGCATACGTCCCACAGTTCACCACCACCCGCTCGCGCCCGCAACAAAGCTCAAAGCTCAACGTGTCGGCATGAGCATGGCCGGGGTTACTATCCGGCCCCACCACCCCCCCATCCATCACCACACTCAGCGCCGCATCACCCTTGCCGCGCACCGCCCGCACAAACCCCGCCTGCGGCAACATCTCCGGCACATCGTCACTGTCCACGCCACTTAGCCGCAACAACCGCTCCACATACTCCGCACTCATCTCCGCACTGTCATTAAACAACGCCAATTTCCCATCGGGATGCACCAACACCGCCAGCGCCCGCCCCAGCCCCACCACCGCCTGCTCCAGCATCTTCGGCGCGCCGCCACCTTGCTTTTTCAGCACCGCCCGCAGCTCCAGCAGGTCACGCAACACCTGCGCCATATACAACGGACTACGCTCATCATGAGCCCCATCCGCCAGCAATTGCACCCGCAACTGGCGCAACAGCTCCGCCATCCCAAACTCAAAAAACTCTCGCCGCCCCTCCACCGCCAACCCCGCATAAACCAACGCTTTAAGGTTTTTCAGCAGGTGATTCCCCCCCAAATCCCACTCACAGTTCCAGCGCAAATAATCCGCCTGCCGCGCCACCGCCGCATAAAACGCTTTGGCAAACTCCGCATCCGCCTCCTCCAGCAACCACTTGCCATGGGTCAACCACGCCACCAAGCGCAAGCTGGTCGGATAAGGATGCCACGCCAGCGGGTGATAATGCCCAAACGCCACCAACCAATCCGCCACCAACGCCTGCGCCTCCGCCCGCTTACCCGCCGCCCGTAAGTCCGCCAACCACTCAAAGTAATGCAAATTAAAAACCCACAACGCACTTACATTTTTCGGCAACCAACTCTTTGGCGGAACCCCCAACTCCAAATTAACCCCCACAAACCCAAACTGCCCCACCGCTAGCGCCCGCCCGGCATTGGCATCACCGGGGAAAAGCTCCACCCCCACCCACGCCACCGCCGCTAAACTCGCATCTCCCTCACGCACCCGCCCCACTTCATAAAGCGGCGAAGCATAATACACCCGCTTCCCCCGCGCCCACAAACGCCACAGCAGCGCCGCCGGCGGCACAAACCGCAACGTCCGCCAAAGCCGTAAAACACGTCCCCCAAATCCCATACCGCCACCCTACCACAGCCCCAAGCCCAAAAAACAGAGCTAAAACAAAACAGGGGGCAAAACGCCCCCTCAATGAATCAGGCAAGCACCCTAATGCTTAACCCCCATCTCATCCAGCACCCCCTGCATCTGCGTCTTCATCTCATTGAAAGACCCCTGCACCTCGCCCACACTCTTGCTCACTTGGTCAGCCGCCACACCGGTATCGTTGGCCGCCTGCTCAATACCATTCATGTTGTCATCCACTTGCTGCACGCGTTGCGCCGCATCACGCACGCTGCCGGCAATCTGCTTGGCAACGCCGCTCTGCTCCTCAACAGCGGCCGAAACCGTCGTGGCATTATCCCGAATCCGGTGAATCGCCTCAACCACCGCCTGCAAGGCAACAACACTCTGCTCGCTCACATCCTGAATTTCCTGCACCTGCTCGCGAATATCCACAGTCGCTTGGCTGGTATGGCTCGCCAACTTCTTCACTTCATCTGCCACCACCGCAAACCCACGGCCCGCATCACCGGCCCGCGCCGCCTCAATCGCCGCGTTCAGCGCCAAAAGGTTGGTCTGCTCGGCAAGGTCATTAATCAAGCTCACAACTTCGGTAATTTTCTTGCTCGCTTCGCCAAGCTTACGCACCACATCATCGGTTTTCTTGGCTTTACCAACCGCATCATCAATCAGCACATTGGTCTCGGCAATGCTCTGGCTAATGTCGTTAATGCTAATGTTCAGCTCCTCAACTGCGGTGGAAACCGTATTAACATACCCCGCCGCCTCGCCACTGTTTTTCCGAATCACCGTGCTCTGCGCGCTGGTCTCCTCACTCGCCGCCACCATACTGCTCACCGCTTCACCCACTTGGCTGGTACTCTGGCCCACTTTTCTCGGCGCCACTAAAAAACCCACGCGCCAATTTCTGCACCGGCGTCACCAACCGGCCAGAAATCCAGAGTCCAAACAGCGCATTCAACACCGCCGTCACCAGTACCATCGCCACCGTAATCCAAATCATCTTATAAATCGGCGCCATCATCTCGCTCACAAACACTTTCACAATCATCCCCCACTTCACCCCATCCAGCAGCTCCACTTGCTCCAAGCTCCCCATCACTTCATCGCCGGTATGCCCCACAAAGCTTTTAATCCCATCAAATCCAGTAAACACCTCGCCCAAAATCGGCTGTACCCGCTCTGGTAACACCGTACCAATTTTCAAATTTTTATCGGTCAAAGCATCGCTGCGCAGTTTAAAATCTTGTCCAAAAAAGAACCCCTCCGCCGTCTCGCCCAGCTCTTTTGCCTTCGTAAACACAGCCGAAATCTTATCCACCGGCAGCTGAAACGCCGCCGCCCCAATCGTCTTACCATCTTCAATCAACGGCACCGCCACAAACGCCGCTGGTGCACCATAGCTCGGCATGTAAGGCTCAAAATCTGCCATAAATACCGCATGCGGGTCACTGCTTACCAACGCCCGATTCACCGCCTTAGCCAACCCCGTATTCGCCAAAAACCCCTCATCCACCCGCGCCATAAAATCAATTTCCTTATACACGCTATAAACCACCCGCTTGCTCGCCGCATCAATCAAAAAGAAGTCATAATAGCCAAACTGGTCAATATAAGCCTTAAAATCGCTATGGAAAATCTTATGCACACGGTTATACGCCACATCCACACCCGCATCTTCCAGCTTATGCTTTTCACCAATCTTTTCAGGGTTAGCGCTGATATAAAGATGCTGCAACGCCCGCGCCCCAGCATCCTTCTGCTGCCATCCAATCTCATCACCCGGCTTACTATCTGGTGTATTCTGCTGCTGGTAGGCAAAGCGCGCCTTATACGCCGCACTGTCCACCGCCACACCAGCCAAGTCAGCATTCTCAACTCCCGCCGCAAACTCGCGCAAAGCCGTGTGCACTTGGCTATTGTCAGAAATCACCAACAAATCACCCTTCACACGGTTAAAATAATCATGAATTTCATAATCAATCGATGTCCGCACCAAATCCATCCCATTGGTGGTCATCTCTTGCGCGCTCTTATATGAAAAGTACGTATTCACCGCCGTCAAAATTGTCATCGGCACCAACCCCACCACCAGCATTGCCCCAATAATCCGCTGCTTAAACGTCAAGTTCATGGCCAACCTCATTTTTTCTTCACGCCGGTCTTAGCGCCAGCTTTTTTTAGTCGTTATTCAAACTTATACCGCACCCCCACCCCCAACACCACCCCCCTGCCCAAACTCCAAGCACCCCAACCTAGCCACCCCTCTCAAAAATATCACAATTCATCACACCAACCTAACTCCCAACACCCCTACCGCCGCCGCAGAACATACTGTTTCCGCCCCTGCGGCTCATGATAAATCCGCGTCAGCATCTCCCCCAGCACCCCCATCCCCAGCAATTGCACCCCCAGCAAAATCAGCATAATCGCCGCCAGCAGCATCGGCCGCCCACCAATATCAAACCCCAACAGCTTCAACCCCAGCAAATATACCAGCATCAACCCGCCCGGCACCAGCATCAGCAACCCAGCATAGCCAAAAAAGTGCAGCGGCCGATGAATAAACTTCTGGAAAAAATACAGCTGAATAATATCCAAAGCCACCCGAATGCTCTTATCCAACCCATACTTACTCACCCCAAACTGCCGCGCATGGTGGCGCACTTCCAGCTCCACCACTTTGGCACCAAATTGCGTCGCCACGGCAGGGATAAACCGATGCAACTCGCCATAAATCCGCAAATCATCCAGCAACGCGCGCCGATACACCTTCAAACTGCACCCCAAGTCATGCAACTGCAAACCGGTAATCCGCGCAATCAAACGGTTGGCAATTCGGCTCGGCAAATTGCTGGTAATCGCGTTGTCCTTACGGTGCTTGCGCCAGCCCGAAACCACATCCGCCCCACTCTCCTCAATCTTCGCCAGCAACGCGGGAATATCCTCCGGGTCATTCTGCAAATCACCATCCATCGTCACCACCAGCTGGCCACGGGCATGGTCAAAGCCCGCCTGCATCGCCGCCGATTGCCCATAGTTCCGCATCAAATACAAAGGCTGCACCTCCGGCGTCACCTTGGCCAATTTCGCCAACACCGCCGCCGTCTGGTCGCGGCTGCCATCATCCACGCACACCATTTCCCACACGTAACCACTGCGCCGCATCACCGCCGCCACGCGCTCCACCAGCAACGGCAAACTTTCTTCCTCATTATAAAGCGGCACCACAATCGTCACCTCAACTGCCCGTGCTTTTTGCTGTCCCTGCGCCATCTTCCACTCCCTTGCCATTATTGCAAATCTCCCACCACCAACAAACAAAATCCACCCTCACATTGCTTATGCAGCACTGTCCCCCGCGCCTGCGCCGCCAGTTCCAACTCAATCTGCGGCACAGTGGGCAATTCCGTCAACACAATCGTCTCCGGCGCATAAATATGCTCCGGCAACTGCAATGGCTTCTCCAACTTCAAAAACCGCTTGTCACTAATATACAGCACGCTCGGCTTATGCAGCCCCAAATGGATAATCGGCACACCCGCCGGAATCTCCCGCAGCATCAGCGCCATCCGCGCCAGCGGCGCCTGCGTATATTGCCACACCAGCGGCACCGTGCCCCACACCATCAACCCCAAACACACCGCCCACACCAACGCCAAACTCGCCTCTGCCCAGCGCACCCCCGCCCCCACCAACGCCCACGCCGCCAAACCAACACTTAATAGTAACAACCCAATCACCGGCAACCCCATATCAAGCTGCACTGGCAACTGCAAAACCGCCATCGCCAACACATCTTTCGGCGGCCAATTAAAACCAACAAACACCTGCAACCACCCCCAAATCCCCACCAAAACCTCACTCTTCAGCGCCGCCAAAGCTGGGTTAATCGCCAGCGCCACCACCGCCATCACCACCAACCACAAGCCCCCCAGCCCCACATACCACCACGGCAATTTCGGGCGCGGCTGCAAACTCAACCACCGCCCCACCACAACTGCCAACGCCGGAAACGCCGGTACAATATAATGCGCCAACTTGGTGCCACTCATGCTAAAAAACCCAATGTAAACCACCGCCCACCCCAACGCCAAAATCGGCAGCGCTCGCCGCGCGTCAAAGCCACTCAAGTCATCCCGCCACCGCTGCACCACCGCCCAAGTCGCCGCAGGCAATAACAACACCCACGGAAAAAATCCCACCAACAAAATCAGCAGGTAATAAAAATGGCTGCCACTCTGGCTATTCCCCATCCCGCTGGCATAGCGGTTCAAATTATGCACCACAAAAAACTCATAAAAAAACCCAACCCCAAACTGCGCCACCAGCAACCCCACCCACGGCACCAAAAACAGCAAAATCACCGCCAACGTTTTCCACGGCGCCAGCATATTCCACACCACCTGCCAGTGCCGCCACCGCGCCGCAAAAACCATCAGCGCCACCACCGCCGCAGGCAACCACGCAATCGGCCCCTTAGCTAAAAATCCCAACGCCGCCAACCCACCGGTTATCCAATGGTCATACTTGCCATCCCGCACCATCCGCCCGGGATACAACATCCGCACCACCCACAACACCAACGCCAAGCTCAGCAAGTTCAAAAGCCCATCCGCCGTCGCCGCCCGCCCCACCACCAAAAAACTCAGGCTCAACCCCAGCGCCGCCGCACTGTAAATCCCCCACCGCCGCTCACCGGTTAAGCGCCAAACGCCCCACCCCAGCAACCAAATGCTCCCCAGCGCCGCCAAAGCACTCGGCAAGCGGGCGGCATAAAGCGAATCCTCCCCCAGCACACTCATCAACCCACTCTGCACCCAATAAATTAAAGGCGGCTTATGATAACGCGGCTCGCCATTATAGGTCGGCATCGCCACCAACTCACTCGTGCGCATCTCAATGGTCGCCCGCGTAAAAATCGCCTCATCCACATCAAACAACCCATAGCGCCCATGCCCCGCCAAATATAGCCACCCCAACATCACCACCAGCGCCAGTATCATCCAGCTATCGCGCCGCTGCGCCTCACTCATCCGCCGCCAACCCCGCAACCAATCCCCCAAATAACCAGGCATCATACCACCGCCCTCCGCCGCAAAACCCCATGCGCCACCATCGCCACCGCCGCCCCCACCCCAGCCCCCGCCACCACATCACCCAAATAATGCGGCGTTAACGCCAAAAACCGACTAAAACTCAGCACCACCGCCACCCCCCACAGCGCATAACGCCAGCGCGGAAAACACAACCCCAGCCACACCGCAATCGCCCACGTGCTGCAGGCATGCCCGCTGGGAAAGCTCCACCACAGCGAATCCGTGCTAAAAGGCTGCCACGCCCACGCATCACCGCCATGCATCAAAATCTCCTTGGGCCGCGGCCGCCCACTCACAAACTTCAGCACAATGTTGCAAATCCCCGCCGCCAAAAACACCGGCACCGCCAGCAGCACCATCCGCGGCGCCCCCCGCCAGCGCCGTAACCACAGCGCCAAAATCAGCCCC
>RFNJ01000145.1 GCA_009927255.1 Pseudomonadota bacterium
CTTATTAGCCATCGCGGTGTTCTGCACCCTCGCCATCCTCATCAACGGCCTGCTCACCCGCCGCCGCGCGGTCATCTGGCCCGCCTTGGGTACCGCCGCCTTCACGCTGCTGGCCAGCCATGCCTTGGCCGATTTCTCCCTCTCCATCCCCGCCGTCCAGCTCGCCGCGCTGGCGCTGGTGGCACTCGGCGTCGGCCAAGCCTTTGCGCCCGCCGAATCTCCCCATCCGCAACGCACCACCGCCCTCATTGCCAGCCTCGCCGCGGCGCCCATCATGTTGGCCTCCGCCGTGCTGGCGTGGGGCTACAGCCCCTACCTTTCGCCTGCGGTCAACATCGCCCTGCACCCCACGCTGGTCGCCCCGCCCGCTACCTTAATTGAAGCTCGCGACAATCTCCTCCAAGCCAGCCAACGCTTGCCATGGCTGCCCCAGCCGCAGCTACACCTGACCCAAGTCAACTTCGCCTTGGCGGGCCTGAACGCCACCAAAGCGGGTAAAATCACTCTCCAAGCCCAAGCCGCCCTGCACTTGCAGCAAGCCTTGGCGCTGAATCCCGGCAACGGCCAAGCATGGTTGTGGCTGGCGCAGGTAGAAATCACCCGCAACAACTCCACCCAAGCCCAGCAGGCGCTCATCAACAGCCTGCTCACCAGCCCCGCCGAACCCACGCTGGCCATCCAGCGCATCCTGCTGCTGCTCCAGCTCTACCCCCAAGCCAATGCCGACGACCAAGCCCTGATGGCCCAACAAGTTACCCAACTCTGGACATACAACCGCTGGCGCCTCGCCGCAATCGTCAAACCATGGCCCGAACTCCGCCAAACCATGGGCCAAATCCTAGTCCAAAAATCCAACACGCTGCCCGAAAAACTCCAAACCAACCTCCCCCGAGAATGGCAAGCCCTCACCCGCACCCCACTACCTAGCTTAGGCAACTAGGCTAGTTCAGATACGCGCTCATCTTCACACGCTTGGGCGAAACAATGTGCCTCTTCCCAAGTAACCACTTCTTTATCAAGGGCTACAATATCTTGCAGAATTTTGTCCACTTCTTCATAATTCTTTGCTTCAAGCAATTTAGCGTGCAACAATTCAGCTCGGCTAAGTAAGGCTTCTTGTTGAGCCAAAAATTGCATTTGGCCTGTAAATTCTTCGCTATCTTTACCTGATTCAGAAGCAATAACAGCCAAGCCATTGTTTGTAAAAACAATCATTTTATTGATTGATTCAATTATTTCCCCAATTTCTCTTGCCATATTCTACACCTTTCAGTTGGTTCGTGTTCTCCTCCTTATAAGTTGGTGTTCAATCCCTAAACTGACAAGGGCTTGAAATACTCTAATGTTATTCTCAAAATAAGGCCGCCCGTCCTCGAATGGCCCGCACCAACTAAGCTCAAGCAACTCTCTCTCGGCCATTCGGGAACCCACCAACGGCCTAGCTTCGTCCTCTCGCATAGTACCAACCCAAAATCCGTTAATCCCTGCATCCGTTAATCCGTTCACCCGGTAACCCGGGTACCCTGTCATCCGGTCAACGGTCTTGACCACCCACCCCCCAAAGCCTAAACTCCGTCATGCCCAAAAAAGCCGCCCCCAAGCAAGCAAGCAACCAGCCAACCAGCCCCAACATTTTCGCCCAAGCCCGCGCCGCCATGGTGGAAGGCCAGCTGCGCCCCAACAAAATCACCAACCCCGCGCTGCTCGCCCGCTTTGGGCAAGTTGCGCGGGAAGACTTCACCAGCCCCACCGCCCAACATCTGGCCTATCTCGACCAACCCGCGCCGATGGATGCCGCCCACAGCCGCCACTTGCAAGTGCCCATGGCCACCGCCCGCCTGCTGCAAGAACTGAATTTAACCCCCCAAACCCGCCTGCTGGTGCTGCAAGGCGGCACGGGGTACAGCGCCGCCATCGCCGCCCCCTTGGTTGGTCGTTTAGTGTATGCCGAATCCGACGAAACCATGCTCAAATCCGCCCAAAATCTGCTCAAATCCTACCCCAACATCGCCTACCAAAGCATCCAAAGCAACTCCGATACAGCACTACTTGCACACTACTTCAACGCCATTCTCATCGATACCCCGTTCGAGCATCTCCCCATCTTTCAATCACTTACCACCATGCTTGATGAAGGCGGCATCCTCGCCGCCACCCGCCTGAATTCAAACACTGGCCTGCCCACCCTTTTCACTTTAACAAAACGCGGTAAAAAATTGATAGAAAAAGACATTACCGAAACAAAAATCCCCATCCCCACCGCCTACCAAGCCACTCCAGCCTTCCATTTTTAACCATGCTGCAAAAATTCGCCACCCAAATCGATGCCGAAGTTCTCGAACAATTCCGCGCCCTTGCCGCCAACCAAGGCCGTAAACTTCAAGCAGTGATTGGCGAAGCCCTCAGCCAATACCTGCAAACCCAGCAAAACCAAGCCATCCGCCCACAAGTCCTGCAAACCTTCCGCCAAAACCAAGCCCAATTCGGCGACGTCTACAGCGCCCTCACCCGCCATCATCTACGCTAAATTTATTATAAATAATCAAAATGATAATAAATTATCTTCATCCATCTGAACTTCTCGCTCTCCACCACCAACTCACCGAAACTGCCGCCATAACCGAGCCCACCCTCCGCGATAGCTTGCTGGTCGAACTCGCCTGCGCCCGCGCCCAACTCACCCCCCAACCCACGCAAAACCCTCAGCAAATTCTCTTCACCGCCACCGCCCTCCTAGCCGAAAGCATCATCCTCTGGCGCCCCTTTACGGTGCTGAACAACGCCACCGCCTTCGCCGCCATCCAAGCCATGCTGGCGCTGAATAATTACCGTCTCGCCTGCAGCCCCGCCATCGCCAAAAATACCGCCAAAAACTGGAACGAATCCACCGAATACCCCGCCATCGCCAAATGGCTCTCCCTCGCCGCCGAAGAGCTATAAAAAATATTGAAGAGGTTGAATATTTCTCGGTGTCACCCCGGGGTATGGCTGGGCCGATTTTGTTCTTACAAAATCGGGGTGCCCAGCCTGAGCCCGGGGTTACAAAATCGACAAAGTTACAAACAAGTAACACCACCCCCCGCAAATCCACCCCACACCAGCGCCCAAGCTGCACTTTTGCAGTATCCTATCGGCCAATGAAGTTCGCCCACAAAAGCCTCCTCCAAGCCGTGCTGTTGGCAGCGCTGCCATGCCTTTCACATGCGGAAATCCTGCTGCAAAACGCTGGCGAACCCATCCCCGATATCATGCTGCGCACCAGCCAAGCCCCCAGCCGCGTCATCCCCTTCACCAATTTTGCTAAAGAGCAACAAAACATCCTCAACAGCCTCCCCTGCAAATGGGTCAGCCAAAATGGCCGCCTTGGCCGCATCGAAAGCAATCAACGCTACGATTTCCTCTGCAAAGGCGGCATCTGGGGTACCATCAGTCTGTTTCTCAATCAATCCCCCAGCTTTGAAAACGGCATCAGCAACCTCCGCCTCCACTACCGCGCCTGGAACCCCGAAGCCCACCCCAGCGCAGGCGAGGCCGCCGAAGCACAAAAATTTCTCCAGCACGTCGTCGCCCGCTTTGTGCCCGCCAATCTGGCCGAATGGACGCTCGAGTCCTTCTGGGGCACCAGCGCCCGCCGCTGGGAAGGGCAGGGGGTTCTCGTCACCTATGAACACGAAGAACAACCTACCTTCGCCATCCACAAGCTGGAAATCACCGGCACCGGCCGCAGCCTAAGCGATGGCCAAATCCCGCTTGCCCGCCCCGCCAACCTACCCACTGCCCAAACCCCAAGCCAAGCCCAAGCCGAAGCCACCGGCGGCCTACTCAACCCCGCCGTGCGTATCCGCATGGACGTCACCCCCACCACCCCATCCACCTCGCTCATCCAATGGAAGGCCCCCGCCGCCATCACCCCCACTTTGCCGCTGCCTCAAGCGCTGGCCACCCCGCTGCCACTTGCCCGTGCCGTCAGTGGTCTCGCCGTGCCCCCCCAAGTACCCAGCAGTACTGTTGATATGCTCAAAGCCTGGGTCACCGCAAAACCAAAAGACCCAACCCCCACCCTCATCAGCGCCACCGCAGCCGAACTCAACACCCGCCCCGCCCCGGAAAGCCAAAGCCCCACTACGCCACCACCGCCCATCAACAGCAAGCTGGTGCCCAACGCGGCCGATACCATCAACAGCCGCCCCAAAGCCCCCAGCAACTTCGATGCCTACAACCGCGCCGAACAGCTTACGCGCAGCGTGGAAGAACGCGCCCAAATCACCGGCGCCAAACCCAACACACCTGCCACCCCACAACAAACCCTCATGAAAGACCAACCCGCCCCCAGCCTCCCCGCCGTGCCAACCCCCAACAGCCAGCCTACTACCAACACAGTAACTATCCAGCCAAAGCAAACGCTCCGCCAACCTCCCGCCCGCCCATTACCACAACTTAAGTTTATTCCGGCAGCGGAACCCCTCGCTCCCGCCACCAGCCCCATCACGTTCGAAGACGAAAAAAGCGCAATCTAGCACCGTCCAGCCCTTGGCAGCTGCGCTACAGTTTGCTAGTGTCCGTCAGTTATTAAGTACTAAATAACAAAGGTAAGGATTCCCCCCATGGCCAAAGTATTGGTAAGCATCGCAAAAGGCGACGGCATCGGCCCCGAAATTATGGACGCCACCCTCATGCTCCTCGGCAAAGTCGGCGCCGAACTTGAATATGATTACATTAACTTGGGTGAAAGCGTGTTCAAAAAAGGCATCATGAACGGCATTGAGCCCAGCGCGTGGGATAGCATCCGTAAATCCCGTCTGCTGCTCAAAGCCCCCATCACCACTCCACAAGGCGGCGGCTACAAAAGCGTCAACGTTACCATGCGCAAAGCCTTTGGCCAATTCGCCAATGTTCGCCCCGTCCGCACGTTCGATGGCTTCGTGCCCAGCAAGCACAAAGGTGTGGACATGGTCATCGTCCGCGAAAACGAAGAAAGCCTCTACGCGGGCATCGAATACCGCCAAACGCGCGATACCTGCCACGGCGTCAAACTGGTCAGCCGCACGGGAACCGAACTGATTGTCCGTTATGCCTTCGAATACGCCCGCACCAACGGCCGCAAACGCGTCACCTGCTTGGTGAAGGATAACATCATGAAAATCACCGATGGCCTGTTCCATCAGGTGTTCAATATCATCGGTAAAGAATACCCCGATATCCAGCAAGACACCATGATTGTCGACATCGGCATGGCCCGCATCGCTGATACGCCCGAAAAGTTCGACGTTGTCGTCACCGAAAATCTCTACGGCGATATCGTGTCGGACATTGCCAGCCAAGTGGCTGGTAGTGTGGGCCTCGCGGGCAGCATGAACATCGGCCACGGCTGCGCCATGTTCGAAGCCGTCCACGGCAGCGCGCCGGATATCGCAGGCAAAGGCATCGCCAACCCCAGCGGCCTCATCAATGCCGCAGTTTTGATGCTCTATCACATCGGCCAAAGCGCCGCCGCCGCCAAGCTTGGCAACGCTCTACTCTACACATTGGAACAAGGCCAACAAACGGGTGATATTGCTAAGGATAAATCCAAAGCGCTCAGCACCATGCAGTTCGCCGAAGCCGTGGCCGCCAACTTGGGCAAAAGCCCCAGCAGCCTCAAAGCCTTTGGCGCAGGCAGCGGCCAAGCGGTCAAACTGCCCCGCCCGCAAGATACCACTCAAAGCATCCGCACCAAGCGAATGACCGGCGTGGATGTATTCATCGACTTCGCCGGCCACGACGCCCAAGAACTCGGTGCCAAAATCACCCAATGCGGCACGTCGCAATTGCCATTGCAACTGCTCAGTAGCCGCGGCATGGTGATGTTCAACCCCAAAAAGCCCGAGCAAAAGCCGGAAGTCGAAGCGGTGACCGACCTCTGGGCCTGCCGCTTTGTCGGCAAAGAAGGCGAAGTAAAAAACCACGACATCCGCGTCGTGCTCAACAACCTCGAAGCCATGGGCCTCGACTGGGTTAAGGTGGAAAATCTCTACACCTTCGACGGCGTCGCCGGCTACAGTGCCCGCAGCGGCGAATAATAAGGTATCAGCCAAACTACTTCACTTCAGCCATGCCTATGCCTTGGTGTCACCCCGGGGCATGGCTGGGCCGGTTTTTTGTCTATGAAAAATCGGGGCGCCCAGCCTGAGCCCGGGGTTACAAAAAAACAAATCTTCCCCCATCACTCCATCACTCTGTCACTCCATCACTCATAACCTTACCAAACACTTACCAAAATTCCGCCCCTTTTCTGCCCAAGACATAACCAGCAGCTTGAAATAAAAGCACAATTAACGCCAAAACCCGCAGCCAAGGGGTTGCACAAGCGCCACAGGTGGCATATAACCAACCCAACGACGCGGCAAAAAACTGCTTGCAGTGTCGGAATGAAGTGCTAAGGTGCCTCCAAGCCCGAACTTTGCGCGGGTGCGGTGCTTGCCCCAAGCACCCAAAGCGTAAAGCTTTTAAACGACCAAACGAAGAGGATAAACCCATGAAAATTTCCATGAAGATTGGTGCTCTGGCCGCCGTGGCAGCTCTGTCTGCTTGCTCCTGCCTGAAGAGCCCCGACCTAGACGTATCTCCCGTCAGCAACAAAAGCAAGTACGGCGAAGGCGCCTACGCTGCCGGTGCTGCTGGCAAAGCTGGCCGCATGGCGAATGCCGATGATGTGCGCAGCAAGTTCGAAAGCGAAATCGTCGCTGGCGGCTACAACAATGTGTACTTCGACTACGACAGCGCCGCCATCCGCAGCGATGCCGAAGCCAGCCTGAAGCGCTTCCACGACTTCGCCAAAACCAACAACGTGCAAGGCGTCACCGTTGAAGGTCACTGCGACGAGCGCGGTACCCGCGAATACAACTTGGCACTGGGCGACCGTCGTGCCGTTGCCGTCAAGAAGTATCTGGTCGGCATGGGTATGAGCCCTGAGCAAATCACCACCATCAGCTACGGCAAAGAGCGCCCAGCAGCTGAAGGCCACGATGAAGGCTCATGGAGCAAAAACCGCCGCGGCGTGCTGGTTCTTCAGTAGTTTTCTGAAGAGTTAGTTACTCATGAACCGCCTGCACTTATCCGTGTTGGTTGGTCTCGCTGCCTTAAGTGCAGCAAGCCCAATCACCGGATGGGGGCAGGCGGTTTCTGTTGATTCTGCAAGTTTACTCAGCCGCCTCGATGCCATTGAGCGCCGCCTCACCGCCGCCGAAGGCCGCCCCGCCGCCCGCAGCGCAGGCAGCACCACAC
>RFNJ01000120.1 GCA_009927255.1 Pseudomonadota bacterium
TGGCCCCCAGCCGCCACGAGCCGTTGGGCAACATGGTGCTGGATGCGTGGGTGCATGGCGTGCCGATGGTGGCGAGTAATACCGGCGGGATGGCGGGGTTGATTGAGGATGGGGTAAGCGGGCTGTTGGTATCACCCGAGCGGGCCACCAAGCTGGCGGCAGCGGTGACACGGGTGCTGACAGATAAGCAGTTGGCCAAACAACTGGCGGCTGGCGGGCGGCAGGCTTTTGATGCTAAATTTAGCGAAGCGCAGGTGGTGGCGGCTTATGTGAATTATTATGCGAAGATAGCGAAGAGGAGTGGTGGCCATGACTGAAAAACTGAGTTTTGAGCAGCAGATGGGCGAGCTTGAGAAGCTGGTGGCGCGGTTGGAACGGGGGGAGATGCCGCTGGATGAGAGTTTGGTGGCTTTTGAGCGGGGGATGAAGTTGGTGGCGCTGTGTCGTGAGGAATTGGCGCGGGCGGAACTTCAGGTGGACAAAGTGGTGAGTGCGGCGGGGGCCACGGTGCCGTTTGGAGGGGCCTAAGGATGGCAGCGGTTCGGCCACTCGATGAGGTTGAACAGCAGCAGTTGCGTGATTTTTTGGCCAAAACGGGAGCTGATATGGCGGTGGCTTTGGAGGGGTGGTTGCCGGTGGTGAGTGGTACCGATGAAGATGATTTGTTTGCGTGCATGCGCTATTCGGTGTTGGGCGATGGCAAGCGGATGCGCCCTGCGCTGGTGCTGGGGAGTTATCTGTTGGCGGGTGGGCAGGCGGCGGAACGCACGCGCAGCCGCGCGATTTGGGCGGGGGCGGCGATGGAGATGATCCATACCTATAGCCTGATGCAAGATGATTTGCCGTGCATGGACAATGATGATTTGCGCCGTGGGCGGCCCACCGCGCATAAGCAATTTAACGAAACGACGGCGATTTTGGCGAGTGATGGTTTGCAAACCGGGGCGTTTGAGTTGCTGGCGGATGCGCGGGTGCATCCGGATAGCGCGGTGCGGTTGGAGTTGGTGCGGCTGTTTGCCCGTGGCGCAGGTGCGTTGGGGATGGTGGGTGGGCAAATGGTAGATATGATGTGGGAATGGCAGCGTGGGCGCGGTGAGGCGCTGGAGATTGATGTGGTGGGGTTAACGCGGATGAATCGCTTGAAAACCGGAGCGTTGATTGAGGCCAGCTGTGTGGCGGGGGCGGTGTTGGCGGGGAATGAAGAGATGCGGGAGGTGTTGCGAAAATTTGGCGTGGCGCTGGGGCGGGCGTATCAGGTTTTTGATGATGTGTTGGATGTGGTTGGTACCGCCGACGTTTTGGGGAAAACGCCGGGCAAAGATGCCGCCGCAGGCAAGGCCACCTTTGCCACCTTGCTGGGGCTAGAAGGTGCCCGCGCCGAGGCCGAAGCCCAAGCCCAAGCGGCGCTGGCGGTTTTGGCCAGCTTTGGTGAAGAGGCGAACATGCTGCGCTTGTTGGCGCGCTTTTGTGTAACGAGGAAGAGCTAGCGTGGTCAACTTAGATGCGGCGTTGCGGCGGTTGGAGGCAGCGGAGGCTGCTCCACACGGCCCTGACATTGCTAAGGCGCGGCTGGTGATTATCAGCGATGGCGACCCCAGCCATGAAAACCGTGCGCTGGGTGTGGCGGAGCAACTGGGGCACCCCGATGCCGAGATTTTGCAAGTGCGGCTGCGCACGGGTTTTTGGCAGTATGTGTTGCCTTATGTGGCGCCTTTTGTGCCGGTGGCGTGGTGGGTGGAGAACTTGCCCGATGTGGTGCGCGAGGCAGGGCGCTGCGACGTGGTGATGGGCAGTGGCGCGCTGGCGGGGAAGATGATTGCAACCATCAAGCGCCAGTTGCCGGAGTTGTTTTGCGTGGTGTTGGGCCAGCAGTTTGGTGGGGTGGTGAAGGTGGTGGATGTGCTGGCCGCCGCCCAACACGAAGGTGTAGCCAAGGCGGCGAATGTGGTGATTACGCTGGCCCACCCCAGCCGTGTAAGCCGCGTGCGCACCCAGCAAGAGGCCGAGCGCTGGGCCAAGCGGCTGGCCCACGTGGCGGGGCCGCAGTTGCGTGGGCCGAAGGTGGTGGTTTTGCTGAGTGGCGGCAAAGGTGGCGGGCCGATGCAGCCAGCCGAAGTGCGCGAGGTTCTGGAGCCGGTCATTAAATTGGTGAAAAAGCGGGAAGGGGCGGTGCTACTAAGCGCCAGCATGCGTACCGGAGCACTTGCGTATGAGTTGGCGCAAGCGCTGCTGGAGCGCGCCAAAATTGCGCACTATGCCTGGGCGCCAGGTGAGGCGACGCGGCGCGATAATCCCTATTTGGCCTTTTTGGCGCTGGCCGATGTGGTGCTGGTCAGCGCCACCAGTCCGGCCACCGTGAGTGATGTGGCTACCGCTGGTAAGCCGATTTTACTGTGGGGAGATTTTGCCAGTGTGCCGCGCCGCTTGCGGCCTTTTTATGCCGCGCTGGCCAAGCAGTGGCGCTTGGCGTGGTGGAATGGCACGGAAGAGATGCTGTTTAACCAGCGCCCGCCAGCGGCAGGGATGATGGATACGGCGATGATTGCCGGTTTTGTGCGGGCGCGGTGGGGGAAGAGATAGGTTGTGCAGGGTATTAAGGATGTTAAGGGTGTTCAGGAAAGCCAACAGCCGCCCTTGGGGGGCGGCTGTTTGGTGACGAGTGCCGCAGGTGCGGCTGCCAACGCTACGTGCATCAAAACCATCTCCCAGCTAACTTAAATACCTGCTGAGTTGCTATTTTGGGCATATAGGCGGCAGCCAAACACCTGCGGCACCGTGCAGACGACCTGCGAACCTCACGGCGGAAAGCACCGCGACGTGGATGAGGGCCGCAATCAATTCCGGCCCATGAGGGGCCCATCATGGCCGGGGGCGAAGGTCGTCCGCTAACTGTTGCGGGGTGAAACGGGAGCGCACGGGGCGCTTTTGTTGCACCCTGCGAATTCGGTTAGTTTGCCTATATAAAGGCTGAAATCGATGCTGTCAATGCCTGAATACACATTTTTGCATTTATGTATCAGTAAATTATTCAACAGTCGGCGTCGGCCCCAATAAATGCGCCCCCGTATCCACAAAGTGCACCGTGCCCGTTACTCCGCTCGAAAGCTCACTCAGCAAATAAAGCGCCGCATTGGCCACATCGTCTTGTGTCGTCAGGCGGCGCAACGGCGCCGTGGCTTCATGGTGCTTCAGCATCCCACCAAAGCCACTAATCCCCCGTGCCGCCAGCGTATTCACCGGCCCTGCCGAAAGCGCATTAATCCGCTGCCCCTGCGGCCCAATTTCGGCGGCCAGATAGCGCACGGTGGCTTCTAGTGCGGCTTTGGCGACGCCCATGACGTTATAGTTGGGTACGACCTTGGTGCTGCCTTCATAGGTAAGGGCCACCACCCGCGCCCCCAGCGCCAGCCGTGGCGCCAGATGCTGCATTAGCGCAATCAACGAATAGCACGAAACATCCAGCGCCAGCTGAAATCCCGCCCGACTGGTCTGCGAAATCCCGCCCCTAAGCTCGTCTTTATTGGCAAAAGCAATCGCATGGACCAACCCATGAATCTCAACCCCCGCCAATTCATTGGCCAAAGTCTTGATATGGCTATCATTCTGCACATCGCACGGCAAGCACCGCGCCCCCCACTCCTCGGCCAAGGGCCGCAACCGCTTCTCCACTGCCGCATTGGGATAAGTCAAAATCAGCTCCGCCCCCGCCGCCCGGCAAGCCCGCGCAATCCCATAAGCCAAAGACCACTCATTCGCCACCCCCATAACCAAAACCGTCTGCCCAGCCAAAACCCGAGGAATTTCAATACTAATATCAATGCTCATACCCCCAATATATCATTTTTTTCGCCCATGGGGTTGTTTTTTGAAAGGTAGAAGACCATGTTCATGGTGCCTCATGTAGAGCCATCGTTTCGTTTAGCCATAGACCAGTGAGGTTGGTATCCCCAGCGATGGAGGTCTAGGAGACATTGTCATGAGCTTCGCGCTTGTGAAATCGAAGGTTAAGGGTGCCCGCGCTCCTTGGGAAAAGGGCGAGGTACAAGGGACTGCATCACAATTGCGGTCTACCGTGCAGGTTGATGAGAGGGTTCTCCGCACCTTCTATCGACTCTTCAACCGCGCTGCGCGGCAAAGCGACCAATACAAGCATCTCGAGTTGGGCTTCTTTATCGACAGGTTGCCCGACCGACTGCAGGTGTTGACGTTGCGCCGCCTTGTAGGCCTTGTGGACCAAGTCCTCAAGGCTCGTACGGCCAATAACATGTGGTTTCCTGATGTCGTCCTCTGTGACGGCTATCAGGTTTACCCGGCTTCGAAGTCTCTCTACAAAGACGTACCTGGCTTGTTCGACGAGGACGAGCCAGACGTGCGGGGTGCTGAACGAGCCCTCGTTGAGGACGTGGCTGCGGCGGCGGATGCCGGAGCTCAGAGGGAAGATTGATCCTTTCCTCGGTCTAACGTCTTCACAATCCCAAACAGGCTGCCAGTAATGGCAGCCTGTTTTTTTTGCCTAAAACACAAAAAGAAATGCACGTCAGGAAGACCTGACGTGCACTCTCGTTGGTTACGCAGCCATAGCTGCTGGGGGGATGATCTCATCCTTACCCAAGGGGGTACCTGTAACCTTCTTCTCCCTCCGAACTTCTCCGGTTGGAGCAGCTTGCTGCGGTACCGCTGTTGGCACCGGCAGCGACTGGGGATTTGGCCCAGCCTTACCTTTGTTGTCTTGGGGGTTGACGTTGTATTTCCCCAGGAGATCGTTCATCTCGATGTTGAACGTTCCGACGAAGGACAGCACAAAGGTAATCATCACCATCGACCCACTGAGGACCCAAGAAAGCAAGCTGTCGCCGTCTTTCATGTAGTACACGAGCGCCACGTGGATCTTGGGAATGGTGACGAGGAGGCAGATAGCTGCGTACGCCGCGATGGCGACGACCATCACTACCTGTCTCTTTTCGCCCAGACGCTTCACCGTTTCCGGCGAGAGGCCCAGCTTGCCAAACACATCCTCCCAAGGTGTGTTGACAATCAACGAAATTGCGGTCGGGATGTTAACCATCACAATCCCCGCCGCCAACGGCAATCCGATAATCAGCGGATTGAAACCTACTCCGTCCTTGGTGTCGATGGCGACACCGAGGCCTACCAAGTAGATTTCGATTGACACGAAAGCCCATAGGAAGAGCTTCAGACTGTCAATCGCCTGTTTTTTCGGTTCCACATCGTACCCCATCAACTGCTTGAAGGATACGACAAGGTAGGTCAGGAGCGTGAGCACCAGACCCAGCAGACCGAACGCGATCGCCGCTATGAACGGAAAGTCGCGTGCTTGAAATGTTTTACCTCCGATAATGAAAGAGGTAGAGAGCATCTCGGCCACCGTGTTGAACACGGCGAACGTTCCGATGGCGGTGAGCCCTAGGAACAGCGCTGCTGCGATGATGAACGGTTTTGCCTTCATCTCGTTATTTCTCCTTTGCAAAAGAGAGTTGAGCACCTGGAAGTGCTATAGAAACGACCAGGTGGTCCGGGGGGTGATCAAGCCACACCATGACTTTTTCAGGGTGGGTTGGTGGGGGGAGAATTACAAGGGGTTTGGATGATTTTTTTGGGTGGGGGTTGATGGTGGGTGGTTTGGGGGGTAGGCTGGGGGTAAGAAAAAGGGGGGATTTGGTGATGGTTTGGGCGGATTTTGGGCGGATTTTTGGTTCGGGGCGGCGGGGGTTGGAAGACCTTGGTGAGCGCGAGATTTTGGCCCTAGCAATTGGCGCGGAAGAGGAAGACGGCCGCATCTACCGCGACATGGCCGCCGCAGTAAGGGCCGATTTTGCCGCCTCCGCCAAGGTGTTTGAAGGCATGGCGGCGGAGGAAGACGAACACCGCCAGCGCCTGATAGACGTCTTCGTGGCCTGTTTCGGCCAACATATCCCGCTGGTGCGGCGCGAAGACGTCGCCGGATTCATCCGCCCCGCCCCCATCTGGCGCGGCGGCGCATTGGGCGATGTCCGCGCTTTGTGGCAGCTGGCCGAGCAAATGGAAGGCCAAGCCGCACGGTTTTATGGCGCGGCGGCGGCGCGGTGCACCGATGCCGCCACGCGCAAGCTGCTGGGCGATTTGGCGGCGGCGGAGGCTAGCCATGGCGGGGTGGCGCGGGGGTTGCAGGCGGAGCATTTGGGGGGGTCGGCCAAGGGGGAAGAGGCGCGCGCGGCGCAGCGGCAGGTGGTTTTGCAGATTGTTCAGCCGGGGTTGGCGGGGCTGATGGATGGCAGCGTTTCTACCCTTGCGCCGTTGTTTGCCGCCGCGTTTGCCAGCCAAGACAGCCACACCGCGCTGATGGTGGGTTTGGCGGCGAGCGTGGGGGCGGGGATTTCCATGGGTTTGACCGAGGCGTTTAGCGACGATGGTAAGATTAGTGGTCGGGGCAGCCCATGGCTGCGCGGCGGCGTGTGCGGGCTGATGACCACGGTGGGCGGCCTGGGCCACACGCTGCCTTATTTGCTGCACGATTTTTGGGTTGCCACCGCGCTGGCGGTGCTGGTGGTGGTGGTGGAACTGCTGGCGATTGCGTGGATTCGTTGGAAATACATGGAAAGCCCGTTTTGGGTGACGGTGGTGCAGGTGTTGGTGGGTGGTGCGCTGGTGCTGGCGGCGGGAGTATTTTTGGGCAGTGCCTAACAAAGTTCTTGATTAGGCTGGCTTTTTGCTTTAGGGGCTTAAATGATTGCAACGAAAGGATTTGATGATGGGTTTACTGACTGTTTTGAAGGCCAAGGCGCGGGAGATGATGATTCCGCTGATTTATCGTTACCCGCCGACTGGCTTGCAGCCCGACCGCTTGGGGGTTTATTTAAGCGAAATTATGGCGCGTGCCAGTAGCAAGGCTGCGGTGGCGGAAATTGGCTGCAGCCTTGGCGGCACCACGGTGTTGGCGTTTAAAGCCCTGCGCCGTAGCGGTTGGAAGGGCGAATATATTTGCTACGATACCTTTGGTGGCTTTGTGCCGGAGCAATTTGATGCCGATGTGAAAATTGGCTCACCACGGCGGATTGGCACGATGTTTCAGGAAAGTTCGCAGCAGTTGGTGCGGAAGATTTTGAACTACCACGGCTGCCTCGAAGTGCAGTTGGTGCAGGGGGATATCACCAAAGTGGCTAAGGCCGACTTGCGGGATAAGTATATGGCGGTTTTGCTGGATATTGACCTTTCCGAGCCAACCTACGACGCGCTGAAGATTTTTTGGCCGCGCATGGAAAAGGGCGGGATTATTTTGGTGGATGACTGCCCCGCTGATAGCGTGTGGAAAGCCCGCGTTGGCTATGCGCGCTTTTGCAAGGAGATGAAGCTGAAAGAGGTGTATCGCAGTGGGTTGGGGGTTTTGGTAAAAGCTTAAGCGAAAGCTCAGAAAAAGGCGCCGATGGCGCCTTTGTTATTTTGGGGTGGCGGCGCGGGTGAGGCGGTTGTGCAGGGTTTGCAGCATACCAGCGGGTTGGCCATACAGCGGCATGATGGCGATGGCGGTGGGATTTTGGGCATCCAGCGCACGCAGCATGCTGTAAAGGTTTTGCGAGGCTTCGAGGAGGTTTCCGCTGGGGGAGAGGTTTTGGGTGGGGGTTTGGGCGCTGTGGCCGGGTGGCAGGCCGGGGCCGAAGGCGAGCAGCGCCTCACCCGCGTGCAGTTGGGTAATGTTCAGCCGCACCGGCGCCTTGGGGGCATAGTGGCTGGCCAATTGGCCGGGGCTGTGCAGCGTTGCGGGCTGGCTGGCGTGGCTGTGGGCCAGCGGTTGGCCAAGGGCTCGCTCAATTTCTTCCGCCAACAAAGGCCCGGGGCGCAGCAGGGTAGGGGGGCTGTTGGGAAGGCAACTGATGACCGTGCTTTCAATCCCCAGCGGGCTGGGGCCTTCGCCTAAAATAGGCAAAGTATCGCCAAAATCTGCAACAATATGTTCTGGGCGGGTGGCGCTGACGTGGCCCGAGCGGTTGGCACTCGGCGCCGCCAGCGGAAAAGGCAGCTCCCGCAGCAACGCCTGCGCGGTGGGGTGGCTGGGCACCCGCAGTGCCACGCTGGGCAAGCCCGCACGAGCATCAGCACAAATGCCAGAAGCCGGGTTAAACGGCACCACCAAAGTCAGCGGCCCCGGCCAAAAAAGTTGCGCCAACTTACGGGCAATCTGGTTAAAAACACCATGTTTTTCAGCTTCTTGCAGGCTGACAACGTGGCTGATGAGGGGGTTGTGGCTGGGGCGGCCTTTTAAGGCATAGATTTGGGCGATGGCGGCGGGGTTGGTGGCGTTGGCGGCGAGGCCGTAGACGGTTTCGGTCGGGATGGCGACCACTTGGCCTTGTTGGAGGAGTGTGGCGGCTTGGGGGGTTGAAAGGGCCATGGGCAGCCTTATATATTAAGTATGGCACGAGAGCTAGGGATTGATTGGAGCACGGCGCGGCGGTTGGGGACGCGGTGGGAGCGTGCCAAGCGGGCTTTGGGGCTTAAGGCTGACCCAAAGACTAATGTTTTGGTACATGATGTGCCGGAGGATCACCCGGTGAGTGTTTGGTTGCGGGCAGTGGCGCGGGATAATTATGAGAATAACCCCAAGGTGGATAAAAGCATTCCGTTTATTGAGCCGCGGTTGTGTATTTTTCGGGATACGGGGACGAGCACTTTATTGGATAGTGCGTTTGTTCAGCCTTCGGCTGCGCATTTTGCTAAGGATGCGGCTTTGTGCTTATATTCATTACAACTGGTAGAGAGAGTTGTTAGAAAGGATATTAATAAAGGGATTGAACCTGGGCAGATTTATATTGATGAAAAGTTGCTTACTGAAGTTGGGTTTAGTTTGCGTGAGGCTGCGGCGGTGGTGGCGCATGAAGTTGGGCATTTGGGGAGACAGGTGAGGAGAAATGTTACGAAAGTTGAATGGGCGGCATACCGAAAAAATATGGCGAGACTGCCTGCACATACAATGGAATTAGATTGTGACGAAGTTGGAGCAGTCTATGGCGGCCCCGCAGGGACAGAGATTGGTAATGTGGCTGCGGCGTTGAGTTTGGTAAAATCAAAGAGGTATAATCTTGGTGGACAGATTCGGCGAAAGAATGGGACAAGTGTTACCACTGCTGCGCTGCGACATAATATGAGATTGAATCTTGATACACACCCTGCGGGTGTGACGAGAGTAAAGGAGCTGGGGTCGGAGGCGGTGGCGGCTTGTGAGGCTTATTTGGCGGAGGTGGAGGCTTTGGATCGGCCGGGGGCGGATGGTGAGGTGCTGAGTGCGGCAGAGTGGGAGGCGCGGTTGGCGGAGTTTTCGAGGGATTTTTACCGTGAGGAGGTTTATAAGCGCTATGGGTGGAATTTGGATGATACAGCTGAGGCTAGTCTTGAAAGTGATGAAGTTAGCCGTTAGCGGCTCGCCAACTGGTTCTGGCTAGCCGCCTTATTCCAAGCCGTCTGCGCCTGATTCACAAAATTCTTAAACTGCGCCAATTGGCTGCGGCTGAGGGGGTTACCGGTGGGGAGTTTGGTATTCATCGCATCCACTTGCTGGCCGTTGACCAGCACTTCGTAGTGCAAGTGCGGGCCGGTGCTGCGGCCGGTGGTGCCCACGTAGCCGATAATTTGGCCTTGCGTTACCTTGCTGCCAGCCCGCAGGCCGCGCTTAAAGCCGTTTAAGTGCGCGTAAGCGGTGCTGTATGTGGCGTTGTGTTTGATGCGAATCAGGTTACCGCTCGGCCCTTTGGCGCCCAAAAAGGTAATCACGCCATTCCCGCTGGCCTTTACCGGCGTGCCGGTAGGCGCGGCAAAGTCAGTCCCGCGGTGCATTTTGCTATAGCCCAGCACTGGGTGGCGACGCAGGCCAAAGTTGCTAGAAATCCGGCTGAATTCCAGCGGCGTACGCAGCAGCAGCTTGCGCTTACTTTCGCCCTTTTCGTTCAGATACTCACCATTGAACAGAAAGGCGCTGCGGGTTTCCTTCCCCACCTTAAACTGCGCAGCCAGAATTTTCCCCGTTTTCACCCGCTGGCCAAGGTCATTCACCGTTTCTTCAAACATCACCTTAAACTGGTCCCCCGGATGAATATCCCGTGTATAATCAATATCCCAAGCAAAAATA
>RFNJ01000076.1 GCA_009927255.1 Pseudomonadota bacterium
AAAAGCACCAGGCTCCACGCCGCCAAAAAAACCACCGCCGCAATCGGTTCAAACCCACCCAACCCCAGCATATTCATCACTTCACTCACCATGGCCCACATCCTTCTTCTCCATCACCAATCGCTGCTCCAAAACCGGCAGATAATCCCGACTCAACTTCTCCACCGGCGCCCGCCACAAGTCCATCGCCAAACTGGGGAAAACCCCCAACACCACCACCAGCACCAGCAGCGGCATAAACGCCAACCACTCCGGCCACCTTAAATCCACCAAGTCACCCTCATGCTTGCGCACAAAGTCGCTCGGCTCGCCATAAAAAATCCCCCGATAAAACGCCAGCATATACACCGCACCAAAAATCACCCCCGTGGTCGCCACCGCCGTAAACCACGGCGCAGTCGCAAAACTCCCCGCCAACGCCAAAAACTCACCCACAAAACTATTCGTCCCCGGCAGCGCCACCGCCGCCAGCATCAGCACCATGCTCACAAAAGCAAACTGCGGCATCCACCGCACCACCGCCCCAAAGTTCGCCAGTTCACGGGTATGCAACCGCTCATAAATCACCCCCACCGCTAAAAATAATCCCGCCGAAACAATCCCATGGTTCACCATCACCATCATCCCACCATGCAGCGCGGTGGTGGTGCCGGCAAAAATCGCCAACGTCACCAGCCCCATGTGGCTCACGCTGCTGTAAGCAATCATCCGCTTAATATCAGTCTGCACCCACGCCACCAGCGCCGCATAAACCACCGCAATCGCGCTCAAGCTAAACACAAACGGCGCAAAGTAAGCACTGCCTTCGGGCAACATCGGCAAGCAAAACCGCAAAAAGCCATAGCCGCCCATTTTCAGCAAAATCCCCGCCAACAGCACACTCCCAGCAGTCGGCGCCTGCACGTGCGCATCAGGTAGCCACGTATGGAACGGCCACATCGGCACCTTCACCGCAAAAGCCGCAAAAAACGCAATAAACAGCAAGCACTGGGTCATCAATGGAAGCCCTAATCCAACCCAATCGCCCAACGCAAAACTCCCCGCCTGCAACCCCAACCAAATCCCCGCCACCAGCATCAGCACGCTGCCCACAAAGGTATAAATAAAAAACTTCAGCGCCGCATAAATCCGGTTCTCACCACCCCACATCCCAATCAGCAAAAACATCGGGATCAGCATCGCCTCCCAAAAAAAGTAAAACAGCACAAAGTCCTGCGCCAAAAACACACCATTCACCAAGCCACACAGCGCCAAAAAGCACGCATAAAATGCCCGCGGATTTTTTTCCAACCGCCAACTCGCCAGCACACAAATCGGCACCAACAGCACATTCAGCGCCACCAGCGGCAACGCAATCCCGTCCATCCCAAGGCGATAAGCAATCCCCCAAGCAGGCAGCCACTCCCGCACTTCCACCAGCTGCATGGTGGCAAGGCTGGCATCAAACTGCCCCCACACCCACGCCAACATCGCCAAAACCAAAACCCCAAACCCCAAAGCCACCCACCGCGAAATATTCTGCGGAACAAGCAACAAACCCAAAGCCAAAACCAAAGGCCCAAAAATCAGCAAACTCAACTCAAAGCCCTCAAACATCGCCATCACCCCATCCATCACAAAATCCCCCACAACATCAACCCCAGCCCCACCACCATCGCCACCATCATCGCCAAAGCATAATGGTAAAGATACCCCGTCTGCCCCTGCCGCAGCCACGCGCCCATCTCGCCCACCGTCTGCGCCGCGCCATTCACCGTGCCATCAATCACCACGCCATCGCCCACCTTCGCCAGCCCCCGCGCCAGCAAAGCGGTGGGCCGCACCCACACAAATTCATACAGCTCATCCACCCACCATTTGTTCAAACTAAACGCATAAGCCAACGTAAACGTCTCCGCCAGTTTGCGCGGCCACTCGCGCCGCTCGGCAAACAAATACCACGCCAGCGTAATGCCACAAATCGCCAAAATCAGCGGCAGAAACTTCGCCACCAGCGGCGTATGGTGAATATTCTCCAGCGCACTATGCACCGGCAAAATCATAATCGCCCCCTGCCACCACGCAATATCCAACATCCCCTTCAACAAATAACCACTCACCACCGCCCCCACCGCCAGCGGCAGCATCGGCAGAAGCATGGCCCACGGCGCCTCATGGGCATGGGCAAACGCCTCCTTGCCATGCTTGCTCTTGTCCATAAATTCGCCATTAAACGCCATAAACACAATCCTAAACCCATAAATCGCCGTCAGCAGCGCCCCCAAAGTCCCCACCGCATACAGCCCCCAGCCCACCCCATCGGGCGCCATAAACGCACTCTCCAAAATCGCATCCTTGCTAAAAAACCCCGCAAAAGGCGGAATACCCGCCAGCGCCAAACTGCCAATCCACATGCACGCATAGGTCACCGGCAAGGCAAGGCGCAGCGCCCCCATCTTAAAAATATCCTGCTCATGATGCATCGCATGAATCACACTCCCCGCGCCCAAAAACAGCAACGCCTTAAAAAACGCATGGGTCGCAAGGTGGAACATCGCCGCCGGATAAGCACTCACCCCAATCGCAAAGAACATATACCCCAGCTGGCTACAGGTGGAATACGCAATCACCCGCTTAATATCGCGCTGGGTCAAGCCCACCGTCGCCGCAAACAACGCGGTCAAAGCCCCCACCCACCCAACAATCTGCAAAATCTCGGGCGTAAATTCATAAAGCGGCGAAAGTCGGCACAGCAAGAAAACCCCCGCCGTCACCATCGTCGCCGCGTGAATTAAAGCCGAAACCGGCGTCGGCCCCTCCATCGCATCCGGCAACCACGTGTGCAAGCCAAACTGCGCACTCTTGCCCATCGCGCCAATAAAAATCAGCAACGCAATCAGGTTCAGCGTGTTCTGGAGTTCAGCAGCCAACTCCCCTGCCCGCGGCAGAAAATCAGCATAATTAAGGCTGCCAAACAACCCCAACAGCAAAAACATCCCCACCAACATCGCCGCATCCGCCACACGGTTCACCACAAAAGCCTTCACCGCCGCCGCATTGGCGCTGGCCTTGTGGTGCCAAAAACCAATCAACAGATAACTACACACCCCCACCCCTTCCCACCCCAAAAACATCTGCACCAAGTTCGGCGCACTCACCAGCATCAGCATCGCAAAGGTAAACAGCGAAAGGTAAATGAAAAATCTGCGCCGCGAAGGGTCCTCCGCCATATACCCCACACTATAAACATGCACGCACGCGCTCACGGTGGTCACCACAATCAGCATCAGCGCACTCAGGCGGTCAAGCAACGCACCAAAACTCACCTGCCACCCGCCCACCGTCAACCACGGCAACCACTCCACCTGCTGCGGCAAAATCGTGCCCTTCAACAAACCCAAAAACAACGCCCAACTCGCCCCACACGCCACCACCACCAACCCCGTGGTCACCACCATCACCAAAGCATCTGCCGCCTTCCCACGCAAAACCAAATACCCAAGCAGCGCCGCCACCAAAGCCCCCA
>RFNJ01000064.1 GCA_009927255.1 Pseudomonadota bacterium
CGTCGCCCCCAACCAAGGCAAATATAAACGCGCGCTGAATATGCTCAGCTTCGCCGTCAGCCTGCTGTGGTATAACTGGCGGCGCCAAGCGGAAGCGCCCGATGTGGTTATCGCCAGCAGCCCCAGCTTTTTCTGCGTCTTTAGCGCATGGCTGCTCGCCCGCCGCCACGGCGCTAAGTTTGTGTTCGAAGTCCGCGATCTCTGGCCCGCCATCTTCCTGCAGATGGGCATTCTCAAGCCGGGCATCATCTACAATGTGCTCACCGCCATGGAAATGTTCCTCTACCGCCGCGCCGATGCCATCGTCACCGTCACCCGCAGCTTCACCCGCCAAATCAACGGCCGCGGCATCCGCAAAGATAAATTCACCACCATTTTCAATGGCGTCAGCGATACCGACTACGCCCACGCCATCAAGCCCCGCGAAACCGGCGCCACCACCAAACTACGCGCGCAGTTGGGCCTCTCGCCCCTCACCAAAGTAGTGCTCTATATTGGCAATCACGGCGAAGCCCAAGCCCTCAGCCAAGTGGTCGATGCCGCCCGCCTGCTGGTCAAACGCTCCGATACCGTTTTCCTTTTTGTAGGGCAGGGGGCCGATAAACCCAAGCTCCAGTCCTACGCCAAAGGCGTGCCCAACGTGCAGTTTCTGCCAGCAGTTAAGCCGCACGAAATCTGGGATTACTACTGCATGGCCGACGTCAATCTGGTCTGCCTCAAAAACATCCCCGACTTCGACATGTTCATCCCCAGCAAAATGTTCGAAATCATGGCCGCCCAAAGCTGCGCCGTCGCTGCCCTGCGTGGCGAAGGCGCCGAGATTATCAACGAATCCGGCTGCGCCCTCACCGTCAACCCCGAAGACTCCGAACACATGGCCCAAGCAATAGCCAGCCTGCTCGATGACCCCACCCGCCGCCAAACCATGGGCCAAGCGGGCCGCACCTACGTCGCCCAGCATTTCCTGCACAGCCAGCTGGCCGCCCAATATCTCGCCATGCTGCGGCGCCTCGCCAATCAGCTCTAAGCATCAAAAATGAAAGCCCATCTCGCCCTCCTGCTCATCACCATGGCTGCCACGCTGGCATGGCTGCTAGCGCCATGGGCGGTGCGGGTTTGCCGCGCCAAAGGCCTGCTCGCGGGGGCCGATGACCGCCACATCCACAAAACCCCCACCCCCCACGGCGGTGGCTTCATTTTGCCCCTTGTCATAACACCCCTCGGCCTCGCCGCCGTCTGGCTGCTCCAGCTCCCCTTCGCCCCTTTCCTCAGCGTCCTCCTCATCGCCAGCCTATTGGTGGCATGGGTCGGCTGGCTGGATGACCACCACCACCTCCAGCCCCGCCTGCGCCTCGCCGTGCATCTGCTCGCTGTCGGCATCGGCCTGATGTTCCTCCCCCAACTGTTCGATGAATTCCCCCTGTGGGTGGAAAAAATCCTCCTTCTCCTCGGTTGGGGCTGGTTCGTGAACCTTTATAACTTTATGGATGGCGCCGACGGCCTCGCCACCACCGAAGCAATATTTATCAGCCTCGCCTTGGCCCTCATCGTGCCGCCCTTCGCCCCCTTGGCGCTGCTCATCGCCGCCGCCGCCACCGCCTTCCTCCGCGTCAACGCTCCACCCGCCAAGGTGTTCATGGGCGATGTCTGCAGCACCTGGCTCGGCTATGTGCTCGGCGGCTTGCTCCTGGTTGCCTGCGCCGATGATACCTGGACCGTCATCTGGCCACTCGCTACCATCACCCTCGTTTTCAGTGCCGATGCCACTCTCACCCTCCTGCGCCGCATCGCCCAAGGCCACGCCCCATGGCAACCGCACCGCACCTTCTGGTTTCATCGCTTTTTGGCACTCGGCAGCAGCCACCGCCGCCTTATCACCATGGTCGCCATCCTCAATCTTGCCTTGCTGGCCATCGCCAAAACCAGCCTGTTATTCGCCAGTTCCACTGCCAGCGCCATCGGCTTCGCTGGCGGTATTCTCTTGATAATCCTCGCCCTTTCCGTTATTACCCATCTTGAAAAGCAGCACAAGCAGCACAAAGGGTCACACCATGCCAAGTCCAAAGCCTAAAACCACCCAAAAAGTCACCAAAGCCGTCATCCCTGCGGCCGGCCTCGGCACACGCTTTTTGCCCGCCACCAAAGCAATGCCGAAGGAAATGCTCACCGTCGTCAACAAACCAATCATCCAATACGCCATCGAAGAAGCCTACGAAGCTGGCATCCGCGAGTTCATCATCATCACCGGCCGCGGCAAAGCGGTGATGGAAAACCACTTCGACCATCCCTACGAACTCGCCGATACGCTGCAAAAAAAAGGCAAACTGGCCGAACTCGAAAGCGTCAACAAGGTGCTGCCGTCCGATGCCCGCATCTACTACACTCGCCAAGGTCAGCCACTGGGTCTCGGTCACGCCATTGCTTGTGCGGCGGCAATTACCGGCGACGACCCCTTCGCCGTGCTGCTGCCAGATGATATTATTTGCCGCGACAAAGAAAACCCAGTGGCCGAAATGATTAAAATCTACCAACAAACCGGCCAAAGCGTGGTGCTGGCCGAAGAAGTTCCCCACGATAGAACCAACCAATACGGTATCCTCAGCCTCGCCGGTAAAGGTATCCAAAACCGCCGCGCCCAAGTTAGCAGTTTCGTTGAAAAACCCAAGATCGAAGAAGCTCCCAGTAATCTCGCCATCATTGGCCGCTACGTGCTCACGCCTGCTCATATGCCCCAGCTGGCGCAAACCAAACCCGGCAAAGCGGGCGAAATCCAGCTTACCGATGCAATGGTGGAAGTCTGCAAGCGCGAAGGTTTCATGGGCTACGTCTCACAAAGCAAACGGTTCGATTGCGGCGATAAAGTCGGCTTCCAAATGGCCAATCTGTATTTTGCCATGCAAGACCCCTACATCGCCAGCCGCCTGCAACCCTTCCTCCACCAAACTGCCGCGCAGTATGACCGCCGCCGCGAAGTCCGCCTGCCCGAAACCACCAAGTCTGCTGGTAAAAAAGCCTCCTAAGCATGAAAATCCTCCTCACCGGCGCGGCAGGATTCATTGGCTTCGCCAAAACCCAACGCCTGCTCGCCATGGGCCATCAGGTGGTGGGGATTGATAACCTCAGCGATTACTACTCCCCTCAGCTTAAGCGCGCCCGCCTGCGTCAGCTTGCCAAGCACCCGCAGGCTAAAAACTTTACCTTCCACAAACTCAATCTCACCAATCTCAAAGCACTACAAAAACTCGCACTCGCCACCAAGCCCAGCCATATCATCCACCTCGCCGCCCAAGCCAGCGTGCGCTACGGCCTCACCCATCAAGCGCCCTATCTGCAATCCAACCTCATCGGCCACTTTCACATCCTGCAAGTCACCAAAGCACTCGCCGATGCCGGCCATCCCCTCCACCACCTGCTCTACGCCAGCAGCAGCAGTGTCTATGGCAATAACGAAAAAGTGCCCTTTGCCGAAACCGACGACGTCAGCAGCCCCCAAAGCCTCTACGCCGCCACCAAACGCGCCGACGAACTCATCACCCACGCCTGGAGCCACCAATTCGGCCTGCCCGCCACCGGTCTGCGCTTCTTCACCGTCTATGGCCCATGGGGCCGCCCGGATATGGCTCCCTACCAATTCATCCACGCCACTCACACCGGCGCACAAATTAAATTGTTTAACAACGGCGACCTCTACCGCGACTTCACCTACATTGATGATATTGTTGAAGCCACTGTTCGCCTCCTCAATCATCTCCCAAACACCCCCACCAAGCACCAAATCTACAACCTCGGCAACCACCAACCGGTCAAACTAACCGACTTCATCACCACATTAGCTAAAGTCACCAACACCACACCCAACACGCTCAACGCCCCGTGGCCCCCCACCGAAGTCTACCAAACCTACGCCGACACAACCAAACTGCGCCAAGCTATCAACTGGGCCCCCAGCACCAAACTCGAAACTGGCCTCAAAAACCTCAACGACTGGTATCTCCGCCAAGGCCATAAGTTCATGAACTAAAGCGCAATGCCCAAGCTCCCTCCTAAAGCTAAATCAGCCGAAGTTAAAGCCATGTTCCAAATCTGGCAGCAAAACAACCCAAATCCCACCACCGAATTGGCCTATACCAACTCCTACCAACTGCTCATTGCCGTGGTGATGTCCGCCCAAACCACCGATGTTGCCGTCAATAAAGCCACCCAAGCCTTCTTCCCCAAAATCCAAACCCCCCAAGCGATGCTGAAATGGGGCGAAGAAAATCTTCGCCAAGCCATCCGCACCATCGGCCTGTTCCGCACCAAGGCCAAAAACGTGATCGCCCTCAGCCACTTGCTCATCACCCAACATCAAGGCCAAATCCCCAACACGCGAGAAGAACTGGAAAAACTCCCCGGCGTCGGCCGCAAAACCGCCAACGTGGTGCTCAACACCCTCTACGGCCACCCCGCCATCGCGGTCGATACCCACGTCTTCCGCCTCGCCCACCGCCTCGGCCTTAGCCGTGGCAAAACCCCGCAAGCGGTGGAGTCCGACCTCCTCAAAATTATCCCAAAAAAATACCTCCAAAACGCCCACCATTGGCTCATTTTGCACGGCCGCTATATCTGCACCGCGCGCACGCCCAAATGCCCCCAGTGCCCTGTGTATAATTTGTGCCACTCACCAGACAGACTTCAAGAATAACCATATAATTCAATTGAATAAAAATGGTTGACAGGCCCACCATCCCCTGCCAACCTTTTAAGCACAAAGAACTGGAGTCCCCCCTGTCAACCGGCTTTGTATCTGTTCAAGGCGCGCGTGGGGCGTGCGTTGAAAAGAGTGAACACAACCGTTAAAAATAAGGGGGACTCTCAATGGAATACACCGACGTTGTCCGCAGTATCAACCAAGCCTATTGGCAAATGCTGCTTGAAAACGATGCCGATGCCCGTGCTTTCGCCAGTCGTGTCGCCGAACAATTAGGCTTTCAGCCATCCGCCGCTGAAACCATGATCGAACAATTCAGTCGCCGCCCACTCGCCGAGTGGTTGGCGCAAAGGTCGGCAACCTCCCAAGGCTAACAACCTGCAGAGGATAACGGTAGCCAAACACAGGAAGGCTGCCGACACACAGGGGGTGCCCCTGCCACTGGACTAAAAACCCAGCGGCAGGGGCCATTTTTTGGGCCTTGCCAAACCTACGTAAAGATTTATCCTACTCCCATGAAAAACAAAAAAACTCTCCCCCTCAAACTCGCGCTATTAAGCCTCGGCATCGCCGCCACCAGCAACGCCCAACCCTGCGGCCAAAGCTGGCAAATGCTGCAACCATGGGCCAGCTACGTCTCAACCTCTCAACCTGCTGCCGAACCTATCTTGTGGCCCACCGTCAATACTCCACGTGATGACTGGCGCAGCGTCGCCAGCAGCGCCACCGGCCAACATCTTGCCGCCGCCGCGCAATATAAACCACTGCTCCTCAGCCACGACTTCGGCCAAACCTGGCAATCGTCACCCGACGCCCCCAGCAACGTCTGGGCAGTTGCCATCAATGAAGACGGCCAACGCCTCGCCACCGTCGCCCGTGGCGGCAACTTGCATATCAGCCACAATGGCGGCCAAACGTGGCAAGCCACCGAAGCCCCCCGCCAATGGTATAACGTCACAATGGATGCCAAAGGCCAAAACATGCTTGCAGCGGTGGAAGGC
>RFNJ01000122.1 GCA_009927255.1 Pseudomonadota bacterium
TGGGCCGATTTTTTTCTATCAAAAAATCGGGGCGCCCAGCCTGAGCCCGGGGTTACCATTTGCACAATAGCCATCCTACCCCCGCGCCCCATTATGCCGTCCCCACGTATTATACTTCACAATGCACCAAATCGCCCGCAACCCATCCTTCCAACCAATCTTCTTGCCCTCTTCATAGGTGCGCCCTTGGTAGGAAATCCCAATCTCATAAACCCGCAATTTGGGCCGCCACGAACCCACCCGCGCGGTAATCTCCGGCTCAAAGCCAAACCGATTCTCACTCACCCGCATCCCCTTCAAAACCTCGACACGAAAAGCCTTATAGCACGTCTCCATATCGCTCAAATTCAAGTTGGTCAGCATATTACTCAGCATCGTCAGCACTTGGTTGGCCACAAAGTGGGTAAAGTAATGCACCCGCTCGGCGCGGTTAATTTTTTCCGCCGAAACCCGAAACCGCGAGCCATACACCACATCCGCCCGTCCATCCAAAATCGGCTGCACCACCTTGGCAATCTCGCTGGGGTCATATTCCAAATCAGCATCCTGCACAATGCACACCGTGCCAGTCGCCTCGCCAATCGCCGTGCGCAGCGCCGCGCCCTTGCCTTGGTTACGCGCATGGAAAACCAGCTTCAAGTCCGCGCTCGGCTGCATCTTGCGCATCAGTTCAGTGGTGCCGTCGGTGCTACCATCATCCACCACCACAATCTCAATCGGGCACGGAAACGCCGTGGTCCGCAGCGTATTAATCACGCTCTCCAAGTGGGCAAATTCATTATAGCACGGCACCAAAATCGAAAGCTTATGCCCCCCACCTGCTGTACCAACCAATCCCATTTTTTTCGCCATCATTCGTGCCTTTCCTGAATCCCAACTGCCCGCGGTTCTACCATCGGTATAGCCCCCCTGTAAAGCCGCGTCACCGGCGCCTCCGCCACCACCGCCTCCAGCGGACACACATCCGGCACCAGTTTATAAACCACATAAACCCGCCGCACCTCCCCAAGGCTGGCCATGGTGCGAGATGCCCGCTGCACCCCCGTATTCCGTGCTAACTCCACCACACACCCACGCGCCAGCAGCTCACGCAGCACCCCATGCCCATCCAAAGCACCCTCGCGCGGCGGCCCCACCTCCTCGCTCACCCACGCGCCAAATCCACCCACCCGCAACGCCCGCCACACCGCCGCCACATCATTAAAAGCCACCGGCACCACCACACTATATTCCAGCTGATTCTGAAAATACGGCCGCTGCAAAAAGTAAAGCACATTCCGCAACTCCACCACCAAAACCCGTCCACCCAATTCCTCCGGCGATAAGCTGTTCACCAACTCCGCCGCCGCATAATGCGCCGCCTGCCCGCGTAAAAATTCCTCGCGTGATTGCTCCCCAGCCACCACCTGCCACGCCGCCGTATTCAACATCACCGCCATCGCCACCTGCACCAATACCACACTCAGCACCACACTCACCAACACCCCCCGCCCCAGCAATCCCACCCGCGCCCATACCCACTGCACCGCCAACACCGCAGGCACCGCCAACAACGGAACCACCGGCAACAAATGCCTACTCCGCCCCGAAATCCCCAACCAAAACCACAGCCCATAATACCCCACCGCCACCACCCCAAATATCCCAACGATAAGCATCAACTCGGATGATTTGCTTAGTGAGCGCAGCGAACTTAGCAAATCACCGACCCGCCGAAGCTCCGCGCGACTCCCGTAGGGAGGAGACGCTGGAGCGTAGGCGGGCAGCAACACACTTAAAACCAAAGCCCCCACCGCCCCAACCCCACTCATCATCAGCAACGGCAAAAACGGCCCCAACCCCACGCGGTCACTGTCCACCAAAGCCCCCATAAACGTCGCCACCCACGGATACCCCAGCAACATCAAAAAATCCCGCCCCACCATCAGCTCATTATCCAAATACGCCCACTGCATCACCTGCTGCATCGCGTCACTCCACCACGAGCTGCCCAACTGCACCGCCAAAGCCGGAAACAACGGGCTGCCATACATCACCCAATTACTGATATACCACGGCGCCCCCACCACAACCCCCACCGCAGCCAACACAAATCCATGTAATAAAATATCTCGCCAAGGCCACCACTGCACCACCACATGCACCCCCCAAGCCACCACCACCACCGGCAACAAAAACACCATGAACATCTTACTCGCCACCTGCGCCCCCACCAATGCCGCGACCAACACCGCAAAAGCAATTCTCCGCTCCTGAACATACATCGCCCACACCACCCCCAACGCCGCCATCATCCCCGCCTGCTTCAGCTCGGTGGTGCCTGCGGCAAACGCATAAGTCACACACGGCATCCCCAGCACCAACACCGCCGCCACCGCCGCCAAAGGCAACGCCACAAACCGCCGCAGCAGCGCCAACACCATCACCGCCATCATCAACGTCCCCACCCAACTCGCCGCCAACATCAACGTCTCACTTTGATGAATAGCACCACCCAAAACATACGCCGCCGTGCTCACCATCTGCGTCAGCTGCGGCCCGGCAAACGTCACCGCCACGGGGGCAAACACCAACCCGCCACTCTCGGCATAAAGCTTGGGCAAAGCAAAATGATACGCCAAACTATCCCCCTCCGTCGGCGGCACCAAAACCCCCGCAAAACTCACCACCGCCACCGCTGCCAACACCACCAGGCACCACAATGCATTTCGCTCCACCTGCCACTGTTTATGAATGCCAACCAACCCCACCAGCATCCAAGGCCCCATCACCACCGCAACCCAAGCTGGCGTGAGCAGCCCCACATACGCAATGCCCATCACCAACCACCCCACATGCACAAACCCCAACCAAAACCCCAACGCCACTCGCTCCAAACCATCCTCCACCCGCACCCGCAACACCGCCAACCACCCAAGCCCCACCAACACCAAAGCCAGCAACCACAACAAACTCAAAAGCACCGCCTCCATCATCGCCCAAATATCTCCACAAACTCGGATGATGTTCTTAATGAGCGTAGCGAATTTAGAACATCACCGACGCGCCGAAGCCCGAAGCGCAGCGCAGGCGAAGGCGGGCACCACTTCATCACAGAACCATCCCCACAAACTGCCAAACCCACCCCAACGCACACCCCGCCACCAGCAGCACCGCCCCCCACGCCAGCCACCATTCCGCACGCACACGCATAATCTGCTTCCCTTTCGCCCCCAACCTTGTAACATATTCCCCATGCCCTTCCCATCCTCCACCCCGGCCTTTTGGTGGAAAAACCCGCCCACCCTCGCCGCACAATTGCTCAAACCGCTGGCATGGGCCTATGCCAAAATCGCCACATGGCACGGCCAGCACCGCGCCAAACACGCCTACTACCCCGCTATCCCCACTATCAGCGTGGGCAATCTCACGGTGGGCGGCGGCGGCAAAACCCCGCTCACCCTCTGGCTGGCCGAACACTTCCTCACCCAAAATCAGCACCAAATCGCCATCATCAGCCGCGGCTACGGCGGAACCGAAACCACCCACCCCACCCAAGTGATGCCCCACCACACCGCCGCCCAAGTGGGCGATGAACCGATGCTCTACTTTAACCACTTCATCGGCAAACCCGTCACCATCTGGGTCGGCAAACACCGCCCCAGCGTGGTCAAACGCGCCGAACAAGCAGGCGCCACCCTGCTGATTCTCGATGATGGCTTTCAAAGGCAAGACGTCGCCCGCCACGCCAACCTCCTCGCCATCAACGGCCAATCGCCCAACGGCAATCCCTGGGGCAACCAGCTCACCCTCCCCGCTGGCCCGCTGCGCGAAGCCCTCACCGCCCTCAAGCGCGCCCACTTTGGGATTGTGATTGACGAACCCGCCACCCACGCCAACACCTACTACGGCCTCCCCACCTACCGCCTGTTCACCAGCGCCACGCCCGAAACTTTGGCACCGCTGCAAAACCAAAAACTGGTGGCCTTCGCCGGCCTCGCCCACCCTGAAAAATTCTTCCAAACTCTGCACCAAAACCACCTCAATGTGGTGCAAACCATCCCTTTCCCCGACCACCATTTATATACCAAAACCGACCTCAAAAATATCCAAACAATAGCCAAAAAATACCACGCAATTCCCGTCACAACAGCCAAAGATGCCCCCAAACTCCCCCAAAATTTCGCCCAAATCCTAAAAATAAATCTCCAAGGTGAAGATTCCCAAAGCATCCACGCCGAACTGGCCAAATTGCTGGCCTAAAAAGTCTTAATTAATTGTGAAATGTGTCATCCACCTCGGT
>RFNJ01000013.1 GCA_009927255.1 Pseudomonadota bacterium
GTCACCCCGGGGCATGGCTGGGCCGATTTTTTCCTATCAAAAAATCGGGGCGCCCAGCCTGAGCCCGGGGTTACATCTTAAAACTACATTTCATATCAACCAAGGATTAAGATATTACAAAACAATATCTTAAAACCCAAACCGATACCCCACCGCCACCCCCACCATCACCTGATTCGCATCACCATTGCGATCAATCAACGGCGAATCGGTGGCCACATCCTGCAAGCGGTCATAATTGGCAAAACCGGTCAAAGACCAATTCTTATCAATCATATAGCTGGCAACGCCACCCACCCCAACACTCTTCAAGCCGCTGTCCGCGGTGTAGCGTGCATAGCCGCTGCGCGCCGCCTGCCCAGCATCCACACCAAAATAGGCTTGGTTATAGTCTTCGCTGGCCCACGTTAAGCGTGGCCCCGCGCTAAAAAACCACTGCGGTACGCTGGTAACAAACATATTCACCCCCGCATCCACCACCGCGCCTTCATGTCCGCCCAAGGCTTGGCGTGCTTCCACTTTACCTTCAAATTGGCCCATGCGGTATTTGGCAAAGCCACCCACTTCGGCGGTGCTATCAACTTCACCCATGCCACGCAGCGCGGCGCGGTCGTCGCTTTCCTCGCGGCCACCTTTATATTTCACCACGGGCCCCGCTTTAAAACCATCGCGGTTCACCACATTCCACTTCAAGCCTTCGGGCATAGAAAATGTCACCGTATCCTTCCAGTCCGCCTGAATATTCGGCAAAACCTTCACTTCATAGCGGTCACTGCCCTCAAATTTTGGCAGGCTAATTGCCGCTGCGCCTAGCGTTACATTCCAGTCCGGCCGCGCTTCATCTTGGCCATAGTCCTGCGCCACCACTTGCCATGCTACCAATAAACCCAAGCCACTCAAAGCTATCAATGTTTTCATCATCCATTTCCCCCGTGTCATTAAAAATTAAGCCCCGCCATCGTGTCCACTGTTGGTGCTTTTCCAAAAGTAAATCATTGCCTTTTCCAATCCAAACAGCCCACACCCTAAAACCCCTGCAAGTGCCGTATAAAGCTGCGGCCCACCGCCCAGCGCAATCCCCACCGCCGCACCCAACACCGCCGGCCATAGTTTGCTTACTGCCATGCCCAAGCCCAAAATCAACCCCAGCTTAATGCCATCCAAAAGCCCACCTGCCGCCACGCCAAACAGCACGCCACCGCACAGGTGCGTCACCGCCCAAAACATCGGCACAAACAATGTCACCGCCACCACCGCATAATAAACCTCCAGCGGCACCACATAACCCAAAAACCAAGCGCCATCGGCGTAAAAATTCCCCACCAATGCCATTACTGCCGTAAACACCAAAGCATTTAAGGCCCACATCATGGGGTGGTCTTTCGGCTGGGTGGTGTGCGCGGCGCATCCATGGTGCTATCCTGCCCCAGCCACAAAATTGGGTCAATCGCCACGTTGCGCCAATAAAGCCCCCAGTGCAGGTGCGGCCCGCTGCTGCGGCCGGTGGTGCCCACCGTGCCAAGCTGCTCCCCCGCCCGCACCCGCTGCCCCACCTTCACCTGCATCCTATCCAAATGGGCATACACGCTGGTTAACTCGCCGCCATGGTCAAGCATCACCAAATTGCCACTCATAAAGGTATCCCGCGCCAGCCGCACCACACCATCCGTAGGCGCTACCACCGGTGTCCCCGTTGGCGCGGCAAAATCATGCCCCTTGTGCCAACTGCGTTCTTGGCCGTTGTAGGTGCGGGCCGAGCCAAACACCCCCGTCGTCGGCCCCACACTGGGCCGCACAAAGTTCGCAGCAAACCAATCCTGCCGCCGCGCCTCAGGCTTGCGTGCCAAAGCCCGCGCCGCCGCCGTGGCTTGGTTATCCGCCGCCACCCGTGCCAACTGCGCCTTATCCGGCGTCACGGTTTTTTGGGGAATCCGCGTCACCCGCTGCACCTTATACGTGCGCGGCTGCACCACAATCTTCCGCTGCTCACACACCGCCTCCACACACACCTCCAGCACATTGTTGCGTGGCTGCTTGCGATCAAACCCCACCAACGCAAACCCACCTGCACTTACGGGCAAAACCTCGCCTTGCCAGCGCACCACTTCGCCATCCTCCACCTGCAACAACATAAATCCACCCTGCTGCACATCCTGCCGCACCACCTCCACCGCCGCCACCGGAAAAACCAACAGCAAGCAAAAAACCACAACTAAAAATCTCATTTCAACTCCGCCTCCCGCACGCCATCCTTGAAGGTTATCTGCACCGGCCCCGCCGCCGCCGCTGCACTGCGCACCATTGCGCCCTCGCGCTGCAAATAAACAAACCCCCGCTCCAGCGGCAACAACGGATGCTGCGCCAGCAAAACCCGCTCCAGCCCCGCCACCCGCTCCCCCGCC
>RFNJ01000169.1 GCA_009927255.1 Pseudomonadota bacterium
GTCCCACGGGTGGTGCAGCTATTCGCTGATGAGTTTACTTCTTGCTCTTCCGCCACTCCGCAATCGCTGCCACGGCCAAGCCATCCACCAGTTCATTTTCAGGGTGGCCGTCGTGGCCTTTTACCCACTCCCAACGCACTTTATGCGGCTTTACTGCCTCCATTAACTCTTCCCATAAATCACGGTTTTCCACCGCCTTGCCTTGGCTGTTTTTCCAGCCCTTGCGCACCCAACCGGCCAGCCACTCGGTCATGCCCTTCACCACGTATTGGCTGTCGCTGAAAATGGTGACTGCGCAGGGGGCTTTCAGCGCGCGCAGGCCCATCAGCACCGCGGTCATTTCCATGCGGTTGTTGGTGGTGTGCCCTTCCGCCCCGTGCAAGGTTTTGCGCGCGCCGTCCTTCACCAGCAACGCTGCCCAGCCGCCGGGGCCGGGGTTGCCGCTGCAGGCACCATCGGTAAACATCTTAACAACTGGCAATTTTTCCATGGCTAGGGTATAGCATAGGCTTATGGTCAAATTGGCAAAAATCCGCAAAACATCGCTGTCAAAATCATCACAAGCGTGGGTGCGCCGCCAATTGGCCGACCCCTACGTTGCCAAAGCCCAAGCCGCCGGCTACCGGGCCCGCGCCGCTTTTAAGCTGCTGGAAATTGATGAACGCTTCCACATTTTGCGGGGCCGAACTTTGGTGGCTGACCTCGGTTGCGCCCCCGGCAGCTGGGCGCAAATCACCGCCGCCAAAGGCATGCTGACGGTGGGGATCGACCTGCTGCCGTGCGACCCTTTGGCCAAAGTGACGTTCATTCAAGACGACTTCACCACTGCCCAAGGCCTGCAAAAGGTATTGCACGCGCTGGGTGGCCAACAGCCTAATTTGGTAATGGCCGACATGGCCGCCAACACCGTGGGGCACAAAGAAACCGACGGCCTGCGCACCCAAGCCCTTACTGAACTGGCGGTGGATTTTGCGCTGAATCATTTGGCAAAAGGCGGCCACTTTACCACCAAAATTTTTATGAACGGCTATGAAAATACCGTCAAAAAGCAGCTAACGCCGCACTTTGCGCGAGTGCAGTTGTTTAAGCCGAAGGCGAGCCGGAGTGAATCGCGCGAGACGTTTTTGGTGGCGTTGGGGCGGCGTTGATGGGCGATAAGCAATTGAAATGTCGTGTTAGAGTTGTGGTAACTGCTGAGCTGGGGTGTGATGTGGCAGCCACATATGTAGGTGTTTGGTAAGTAAAACCAGGAAAGGAACCTTTGAACCATGCCACTGCTTGTAAGCCCGATTGATGGCCAGACCCCGATGCAGCAAATTAAGCGCGATGGAATTGAGATAGACCGCTGCCCGGTTTCAGGTGGCGTGTGGCTGGATAAGGGCGAATTGGAAAAACTGCTGGCCCACGTGCAAAGCGCGGTGCAAGAAGACCGCGTCCACTTTGCCGAATATCGCCAACAGGCCCCTGCCCGCCCCCATGGCTATGCGCCGCACGGCCGACACGGTGATGATGATTATGAGGATTATCGCTATAAAAAATACGGGAAGAAAAGCAAACTAAAGAGTTTGTTTGATATTTTTGACTGATTGTTTGGTGAATTAAAAAGGGGGCTGAGGCCCCCTTCTCTACTTAACTTTGTGCAGTGTTAAGCGGCTTTGGCCATCCCCGGCAAATCGCCATAAATTGGGAACTTTGCGCACAGCGCCGCCACTTCACCGCGCACTTTGGCCACCACCGCGTCTTGGTTGCCATCGCGCACACTGGCCAGCACCGCGCCAATCCAGCGGCCAATTTGCCGAAATTCCGCTTCACCAAAGCCACGCGTGGTGCCCGCCGCACTGCCCAACCGAATCCCGCTGGTTTTGGCTGCACTTTGGGTATCAAACGGCACCATATTTTTGTTGCAGGTGAGGAGTGCTTCTTCCAGCACCTTTTCCGCCACATCGCCGGTCAGGCCGTAGGGGCGTAAGTCTACCAGCAGCAGGTGGTTATCGGTGCCGCCACTCACCAACCGCAGGCCGGCTTTTGTGAGCTCTTCGCCCATCACCCGGCAGTTGTTCACCACCGCTTTAATATAGGCGGCGTAGGTGGGCTGCAAGGCTTCACCAAACGCCACGCCTTTGGCTGCGACAATGTGCATCAGCGGTCCGCCTTGCAGGCCAGGGAACACCGCGCTGTTGAACTTTTTGCCCAGTTCGGGGTTATTGCTCAAAATCATTCCGCCGCGTGGCCCGCGCAAGGTTTTATGCGTAGTAGTGGTCACCACATCGGCGTAAGGAATCGGGCTAGGATGCGCACCGGTGGCCACCAATCCCGCAATATGCGCAATATCCGCCATAAAGTAGGCCCCCACACTGCGCGCAATTTCGTGCATCCGCGCAAAATCAATCACCCGTGGGTAGGCACTTGCCCCTGCCGAAATCAGCTTTGGCTTCACCTCGCGGGCCTTTTTCTCCAGCGCATCGTAGTCAATCAACTCATCGCCTTGGCGCACACCATAAAACTCGGCCTTAAACCACTTGCCACTCATATTGGCCTTATGGCCGTGGGTCAGGTGGCCGCCTTGGTCAAGGCTCAGACCCAAAATGGTATCGCCAGGATTCAGCAGCGCCAAAAACACCGCTTGGTTGGCGGTGCTGCCGCTGTGCGGCTGCACGTTGGCATAGGCACAACCAAACAACTTTTTGGCGCGCTCCATCGTCAAATTCTCGGCCTCATCCACCGCCCAGCAGCCACCATAATAGCGCTTGCCGGGGTAGCCTTCGGCATATTTATTGGTCAGCACCGTGCCTGCAGTTTCAAGCACCGCACGGCTCACGTAGTTCTCACTGGCAATCAGCTCAATCCCTTCGCGCTGGCGGCCCAGTTCATGAGTAATCGCCTTCATCATATCGGGGTCGCGAGCTGCCAACGGCTCATTAAAAAACTTATTCATTACTTTATCTTTCTCTCAATAAATTAACATTCCCACTATCATCAAACCAGAGGTCTAAACCTCACCCACGGCCCAACATGCTAAACCATTTATAATCTTGACCATGGCGTTATCTTTCCACGTTATGTAGGCAGTCTAACAAAAATGCCTGGTCAGGGCCATACTTTGTTAATACGCCTATACTGTATCTCATTCTTTATATTGTATTAGATATTTTATGGCTTGGTTTTAGAAGGAAGACCCGCCCCGCTTAGCAGGCGGGTCAATCCTTTCTCCCCGACTATCTCCGGCCTAATAAGGCTGAGGATACTGCTTATGTACGGTCGCAATCGCCTGCATCGTCTCGGTTCTAAGGATTACATCAATACTCTCAATGTCTTCCTTCAGTTGTTCCAGCGTGGTGGCACCGATGATGGTGCTGGTGACAAACGGGCGGGTAAGAGTGAAAGCAATCGCCAACTGGGCAGGGGTGATATCGGCTTGCTGGGCGATGGTGAGGTATTCGGCGGTGGCTTCCTGTGCGATGGCTGTGAGGCGTGCGGATGTGCCGCCCATCACATCGACCCTTGTGCCTTTGGGAATGGCACCATTTTGGTATTTACCCGTGAGGATTCCGATGGCCAGCGGTGAATATGGCAGATAGCTGATGCCTTCCAGCGTGCAGATTTCGTTCATGTAATTATCATCCATACGGTAAAGCAGGCTGTATTCGTTCTGCACGGAAACAATGCGAGGTAAGTTAAACTTTTCAGCCAAATTAAGGTAGGTGTGGATGCCCCAGGGGGTATCGTTACTAAGGCCAATGTGGCGGATTTTGCCTTGTTTGATGCACTCGGCCAGTGTGGAGAGCGCCATGTGCATGGTTTCAATTTGTTCGGCACGGTTGGTGGCAGAGGCAAACGCCCAATGGTTTTGGTGGTGCGGGTAGGGGCGGCTGGGCCAGTGGAGTTGGTAGAGGTCGAGATAGTCGGTTTTCAGGCGCTGCAAGCTGGCTTCTACTGCGCTGTGGATGGCGGTTGGGGACCAGCCTGCGCCGCCACGAATCCACTTGCGGTTGGGGCCAGCAAGCTTACTGGCCAGCACAATGTTGGGGCGTGCGCTGGGGTTGGTGGCCAGCCAGCTGCCGATATATTCTTCGGTTTTGCCGTAGGTTTCGGCGCTGGGGGGCACGGCGTACATTTCGGCGGTGTCCCAAAAATTCACGCCTTGCTCTAGCGCATAGCTCATTTGGGCATGGGCGTCGGATTCGGTGTTTTGGTTGCCCCAGGTCATCGTGCCGAGGCAGATACGCGAGATTTGAATGCCGGTTTGGCCGAGGGTGGTGTAATGCATCGGGGCAAATCTTTTAGTTAATGGTTAAATTTGGAGCGGGTGATCGGAATCGAACCGACGCTATCAGCTTGGAAGGCTGAAGTTCTACCATTGAACTACACCCGCTGGGGTTGTTGGGTCCCCGCCTGCGCGGGGATGAACTCGTCTAAGATTTTTTAAGTAAAAAATCAAGACATCGTTCACTTGGAAGGCTGAAGTTCTACCATTGAACTACACCCGCTTACTTAGGAGAGTGAGTTACGATATTGCGGTTTGATTGGCAAGCAAGATTTAGCCGATAAGCAGCATGAGCCCTAACATTACGGCAATGGCGCCAACCAGCACGATGGCTGGGTTCTTTTCAGCATAGCGTGACATGCTTTGAAACCAGGTGGGGGCACCAGGAAAAGCTGATTTTACCGCCACTTTGGCAACCACGTTGCTGGCAGGCTTGGCGGCAGATTTACTGGCGGCTGGCTTAGCAGCTTTGGCTTTGGCAGATGGGTG
>RFNJ01000066.1 GCA_009927255.1 Pseudomonadota bacterium
ATTTGCCACTATGCAAATGCTGGGGCCCCGCTGGCTATCCGGCACCACCCGTGTCGCCCTCTCTCCACGCAGCTCCCAACCAAAAAAACCACCCCTTTCTTCCCTGAACCCTGCACCCTGAACCCAATCCCCGGTCATCCGGTAACCCGGTCACCCGATAACCCCGCCAAAATCCGCTCCTTCCCCCGCACCCCACTGGCCTCCACCAGCAGCTCCGGCGGCACCGGCACCCCCGCCTTCACCAGCTCCGCCAAACGCTGGGCTTCCAGTTCGCGGCTGCTCAGCACATCGCGCACTTCTTCCACCACCACGTCAAACACCACACTGCGCCAGTCCAGCGTCTCAGGCAGCAGCTTGGCCTTGCGCGCACCCACCTCACCAAAGGCTTCACCGGCGGCCAAACGGTCACTAATCGCCACCAGCATTTCGTGGTCAAAGTATTGCCGAATCAGCCCCAGCACCTGCCGCGCCATTTTCTTTTTCGCCAGCCGAAAGTTATCAAACACCAGCATCTGGGTCAGGCTGCTGGCAAGTTGGCGCTGGGTAATCGCTACGCCGCTCACCGCATTGCTGGCCTTGCCAAGGGTCTCATCAAACACTCCCATCACTTCCTGAATATCTCGCCCCGCCTGCTCCATCACCCCCACTTGGCTGGCGGCAAGGTCGCTGTTCCGAATAATCCGCAAGTCCTTCCCCGGCCGCTTTAAAATCATGCCATCGGGGCGTGCTGCCTCGCGGGCCAGAATATTCGGGTCTTCCACCGCATCAATGTCGGCAATCACCTGCGCGGTGTTCAGCAAATGCATCGCCTTGCTGCGGCGCTTGTTCAGCTCGCGCTGGGGGTCAATCGCGCTGCGCACCAAACCATAAGGCCGCCCATCGGCGCGGTGGCGCTTATACACCATCGGCACCAACGTAAAGTCATTGTGCTGATACGCCAAAGGCCGCACATCCAGCAGCACATCGCCACTAAAATACGCCACCATCACGCGCGGAATCTCCACCACCTCCTCCACCGCCACGCCATCACTTTCGGCCTCAGCCTTGTCAAAGGTCGCCATCAAACGCCCATCGGCCAAGCGCACGCGCCATTGCTTCACCGCCTCCTTAAACTGCACCTCAACCACCCTGAACATCTGCTGCTCACTGTCGGTATAAGCAACAGTTAACGGGTCACTCAGCAACACACCACCACCCATATTGCTGCCACTTTGCCGCTGCAACCGCCCCAAAACCTTCTTGCCCCGCTCTGCAAACAGCTGCTTAACTCCGGCCTCATCCAACCACCGCTCCCGCGCCACAAACCGCGCATCGCTCAAGTCAAACCGACGGCTCAACGGGTCCCACACCACCGCCATCTCATCCTCAGCACGGGTAAAAATCTGCGGCCCCTCATGCCCTTCCTCCACCCCCACGTCCAGCCAGCCAATGCCAGCCACCAAGCTCGCCTTAAACATCTGGCTCAGCTCCACCCCCTGCTCTCCACGCTCAGCGACAAACAACCCCACATCAGTCAACACCCGCGCCATTTCCTCTTCAGCCGCAACCCCGCTACGGCTACGATAAACCACCCGCGTCCGCCCATTCACCTCACCACCGGTCAAGTTATCAATCTTGCTGCCAATGCGGTTAATCACAATCGCCGCCTGCCCATGCTCACCCAAGCGCTCCACTTCCTCGGCCGTCCATTGGCTGCCGTCATAAAAATCCCACGCTTGGCGGGCTTCGCTGCGCCACGCCGAATACGCCGCACTGGTCACTGCCTCCTCAAACCACCCCTTTACCTTCGCCAACAACGCCAGCCCTGCCTCACCATCCAAATCACGCATCATCATTGCTCATCCCCCTCGCATTCCTGTTCAACTGTCAAAATCGCCCAGCCCTCCAGCCGGTCAGCAACCACCCGCAGCGCACTCACCCCATGCAACCCGCCACCCATTCCCCCCTCAAAAACCTGCCAGCACGCGCTCCCCTTGCGCACCACCGCCAGCGGGTCATGGCTCACCTCCAGCCGCAGCACATCACGCTCACCTGCCGCCAAAGCAAACCGCGCCAGCACACAGTCCGGCTGTAAAAAAACCGGCCGCTGCCGGCCGGTGCTGGTGTAAACATACTCCCCTCGTAACCTCGCCATCCTGTGTGCTCCCATTGTTTGTTCATTTAAAGTGTCCAACCATCCGCCGCCCGCAGCTTGGGCCGCGCCACCAACCGCCCCTCCCCCGCCGCCCGCGCCAACGGCAAACCACTCACCAGCGCATAGCGGGTCGCATCCAGCAAGTGGTCATCGCGCTTCACCACCCGCCCCCGCGCATCACGGGCATAAAGCCGGAACTCATGCCACCACGGCAGCAAGTCAGCAAACACCTTCAGCCGCCCACTCTGCAGCCGCTCCAGCATCAGCATAATCCCCGCCTCCACGCTGTTATCCGCCATGGTCAAGTGCAGCCCGGCCGCCGCATAAAGCTCCACCAACGTCGCCCCATCGCGCTGGCTCACCGCCTGCCCCGCCGGATCACACACCGCCGGCACCCACTCCCCCCGCGCCAAAATCGCCTTGGCATGCTCGGCCGGAACCCGCTCACTCGCGCAATACACATCGCACACATAAGCAATATCGCTCGTCCCATCATGCGCCAGCCACACCGCAGCGGTGGGGTTGGTCCAGCCAAAATCCACCCCCACACAGCGCCGCCAATGCTGCGGAATCTCAAACCGCGGCACCGCAACAGCACGCTCATCCACCGCAAACACCAACCCTCTCCCCATACTCGGCTCACCTCGCTCACGGGCAGCAACCTCGTGCGGACGCAAACTTTTCCGCAAGCGTTGAACATCAGCACCACCCAGATGCGGCGCATCTACCCACCCCGCGCGCACCACCTGCTTGCCCTCCTGCCGCTCAGCATCGGTAAAATGCCGCACCAGCTCGGTCATGCCGTGTAGCGGCGTCATGGTCAGCAAAATCTGCCCCTGCACCGTCATCGTCCGCAGCAAACACTCCTCATAAATCTCCACCTCAGGCTCTTCATCAAGGTGAATCACCTCCCGCGCCGTCCCCTGAAAACTCTCCCTCCCTTGGTCAAAACTTTTAAACCCCAACACACTCACACCACCACTCACATGGCGCACACGCACCACATCCACCGCACGCGCCACGCCACTTTTATGCACCACACTCAGCAGCAACCGGCGCGGAATCACCCCCGCTCGCCCATCGCCAACACCACCTTCACCTCCTACGTCACCCAGATAAACCTCCTGCAAAATATCCCGCGTCGCCTCGCGCGTCACACTCGCCGCCCACGCCTGAACGGGCCGGTCAAAACGCACCCCCTGCCACCAGCGCGGATACAACCCGGTCAAATGAAATCCCACCTCCGCCGCCCCCGCCAAGGTCTTACCCACGCGGTTCCCGGCCATGAACAACCGCTCCCGCGCCAGCACCCCCGCAGCATGGAACTCAAGCTGCTTGGCATGCGGCACATACCAAACCCGCGCATCGCGCCGCACCTCGGTAATCCCCCGCGCCAACCACCGCCGCCGCGCCAAATCTCCCATCCAAAAACACCCCCATTGCCCCATTCCAAGCCTCTCAACAATACTAAACCAACCTACTGAACCATTTGCACAACCTCTGACGTGGTACCAAGGGGTTAAGGGGCGAAGCCCCTTACGGCCCTGTGGGCCGTCATCCCAGCGAAGGCTGGGATCCAGCTTTTCTTAAATCTCTCATAAAATGCCATTCATAACGCAACTGGCTCCATCACTCTGCACTCCATCACTTACCTTTCAACTTCCCCAACTCCACCTCCAACTCCTCCAAACTCGGCACCTCATCTTCCACCGGCACCCCACCCAACCGCGCATAAATCAACTTGGCCGCCGCCACACTGCCCTCCTTGGCCCGCTCCAACATCGCGCGATCAACCAAGGTCAATTCCTCCACATTCACCACCCCACTGCGCCGCCGCGCAACTTCGGCCCACAGCTCATCACTCAAATAATCGCGCAGCATCGGCAAGCTCATCCCCAACCGCTTGGCGATCACCTGCTGCGGCAAACCCTCATGCTCACGGCTGGTCATAAACTCCACCACCCGATTCCACATAAAAGCCCGCACCCGCTTCCCACTCCGCCGCCTCATCCGCCACCCCCTCTCTTCCCCGTTTCACTTTCAACTCCCATCTAGAAAGCACAAGCCAAGCTCATAGCACCTGTCCCCGGAAGTGCTTTGGGCCGAAATTGCCACTACGCAATTTCGGGGCGCCCAAAGCCACTA